>JAYKGU010000156.1:0-28448 GCA_035285585.1 Synechococcales cyanobacterium | reverse complement strand
CACCCCCAACCCCTCTCCCAGAGGGCGAGGGGAGCCGAACCAATGCTCCTGTTCCCTCTCCCTTCGGGAGAGGGCTAGGGTGAGGGCTTCCGGGCAGCGGTTCGTAAGTTTTGTCAGTCAACCAGGTCTCACTGTCTCACCTCCAGTTGATAACCATTTTTAAGAACCCTTTGACGAGCGATCGCACCGCATCCGGCGATCGCTCTTTTTTTTAAGATTAGGCATGACTGAGGATCGGGAATTAAATAACCTGTAATTATCCGACCGGTAGAGGCATAGATTCCATGCCCCTACCCCAGGAATCTCACCTTATTAAATCGTTCGCTTGTTGGATTATCTAAGGAGGTAGGTTATGAGAGTTTCAATTCACCGTGCCGGGGCGCGGCTACTGGTGGTGGGGATGCTGCTGTTGATACTGCTGGGCATAGGTGGGGCGATCGCCCCCGTTTCTCAGGCAGCCGTGCAGCGGTTAGAGGAAGCCCCTGGTCAGGTGCTGTACCAATCCCGGCAAAAGCTGCGGGATGGGAATGGCCACACCTGGCAGGCGATCGCCTTTAAGCGCATTCAGGCAACCGGCGAACCGTCTGTGAAGCTGCGGCTGGTCGGCTTCCCAGGGGAGGTGGAACTGCGACACCCCCAGCCCCTGAAAATTCTACTGGCGCAGGGTAATGTGTTGACGGCTGCCGATGTGTCGGCGGAACCTTTTACCGATCAGCACCCGGCGGGCCACATTGGCCAGTACGACCTTACCCCCGTCATTGACCAGCTCCCGGCGTTCTTTCAAATCGCCCTGGTGCTTACAGCGGTGGATGGCACAGAAATTCGCCTGGGGGTCTCGCCGCTGGCCCTTCATGAATGGCAGGATGTGGCTGCCGCCAGGGATCTGTAGTTGACATCCTCCCCGGCCTAAAAGCGCGGGGATTCCTCGCCACGCCACCCCCGAAGGATGGTCGCTGAATGGGGGTCAACTGTGTGATGGCTTCTATGCTCTCCCTAAGATTTATTGATATGATTTCTGGAACCCTGGGCGGGGGCGGTCTTTCTATTAGATCGGGCACCGCCAGGTTAAATCGGGCACCGCCAGGGCAGTTTTAGGAGGCATTCACCAGGACAATGAGTACATTTTCCAGAGCAGATGGCGTCTTTCAGGGTGAAGATGGCCTCGTGGTCATCGAAATTGAATCCGCACCTGCAATGGGCGGATGGGTCGTTCAGGACGAATACGACGGATTTACGGGCAGCGGCTACTACCGCTACAGCAGTAACCGGGTAATCACTGGGCCTGGGCGCGATATCCTATCCTACACGGTTAATCTGGACGAGCCAGGTACCTACTTCCTGACGCTGCACGCCTTTCGCAACCCCGCTGGAGAAGGCCGGGAGGCCGGAAGCGACCAGGAGAATGATTTTTGGGTACGGGTAAATGGTGGCGAGTGGGAAAAAATTGTTTTCTACACCAACCGCAACGACCCCGATGCCTGGGTTTGGGCCACCAGCATTGGCGGCGACACCCGCGAGCGAAACGAAGACGGCAGTTTCCCCCGCGCCTCTTACGAGAACCTGGAGGCCGGGATTAATGTGATTGAAATCTCGGGGCGATCGGCCAACGTCATGGTCGATCGCATTCATTTCTCTACAGAACGGCCCAACCGCGATTTAGAAGAACCCGCTTCTCGCCTGGCCGATGATGTCGTCATCCCCCAGGCTCCCACCACCAGTGGTATTGCCGATGTGGTGGTTGTGGATCGGGCCGCCGATACCGTCATCGATTTGTTTGCTGCTTTCGAAGATGCCGAAGACGCCGATGCTGACCTGGTTTACACTATTACGGATAACACCAATCCAGCGCTGGTGAGTTTCGCTATTACTCCCACGTCTGGGCAGTTGACCCTCTCCTACGGAACGGTGGCGGCTGGCGGAAACGCCGATCTAACGGTGCAGGCTACGGATACGGATGGGATGTCGGTGGCGACGACTTTTCGGGTAACAGTGCCCGCTGTCCAGGACGACCCCGTCGATACGCCTGATCCTCCCGACACGCCTGATGCTCCTGACACGCCCGATACTCCTGACACGCCCGATAACCCTGACGGTGGGGACGATGGAGCCGGTACCCCCCCCGCGACTCCAGGCACCCCAGGAACGGGAAGCCCTAACCCACCGATTGATTCCGGTTCTACGCCCCCCGAGGGAAATGGAGCACCGCCTGGTAGCGGCAATACTGCTCCACCGCCCGTGGCTTCACCGGATGCGTCTCCGCCGCCCAGCGAGCCAGTGCTGACGCCCTCCATTATTCTGGGCACGCCCCAGCGCGATCGCCTCGTAGGAACCCAGCGGGGCGACGAGATCCGGGGGTTTAACCAGCGTGACGTCATGGCAGGGGGTGCCGGAGACGACATTATTTTTGGGGGGCGGGGTAGCGATCGCCTCAAAGGGAACGACGGCAACGATGCGCTGTACGGAGAAGCGGGCAGCGATCGCCTGATTGGTGGCCAGGGGGATGATTTACTGGACGGTGGTCGGGGCAAGACAACAGCCAGGGGCGGTGGCGGCTGTGACACCTTTGTGCTGACCAGGGGGAGTGGCTTGATGATGATTCGGGACTTCAAGGACTGCGATCGCCTCGGACTTAGTAAGGGGATCCGGTTCAACCAGCTCGACATTGTCCAGCAGGGCCGCAACACCTTGATTAGCCTGGGCAACGACCCCCTCGCAGTTCTGCAAAGGGTTGACGCCGATGACCTGACCCGTCGAGATTTTGCTGCGGTCAATTAAACAGGGAGGGTGGGCGATGCCCACCTTTCCCGGTCAATTCGCGGCACTAATCCCAAACCGACGTGGGCGATAGGTTGCAGAAGCACGCCCCATAAGGTTCCAGATTCGCTACATCGCCGTCCCGGTTCATCCCGCACCCCGAACCAGTGGTTGCCCTGGTTTCTCCCAAGTGGGAGAGGTCGTAGCGAGCCGATTCATCGCTGACGTTGAATACGCACAGCATGAACTGTTCCTTCGACCGCCGCACAAACGCAAAGATGGGCGATCGCGTATCCAGAATCTTACAGTTTCCCTGCATCAAAGCCGGTTGCTGTTTGCGCCAGTGCAGAAGCCGCCGCCAAGTGTTTAACAACGATTGGGGCTGAACCGTTTGGATATCAACCGCCATCCCGTAGTGGGCCTCCGGGATGGGCAGCCAGGGCCGGTCGTCGCTGGTAAATCCTGCATTGGGTACCCGGGAGTTCCAGGGCATGGGCGTGCGTGAACCGTCGCGCCCCGGTACATCGGGGTAAAGAGCCTTGCCAAAGGGATCCTGAATATCCTCAACGGGAATATCATCGGGAATCATGCCTTCGGTCAGACCCAGTTCATCTCCCTGGTAGAGGCAGAAAGCTCCCGGTAGGGCAATGAGCAGGGCGGCCATCATGCGGTAAAACTCATTGGGGTAGGGGTTGCCATTGGCGTCTTTGCCGGTAAAGCGCGATCGCAACCGACCATAGTCATGGTTACCCACCATCCAGCAGTTCCCCCCCTGAGGAAAGTGTTTCGCCACCTTGTCCACGGTTTTACGAAGCAGGTCAGCACTGATGGGTTCGTCAACCAGCAAAGCGCTGTTATACACCATGTGCAGGCGCTCATCCCCCGCCACATACTGCCCGGATAGGTCAATGGAATCTTCGCAAAGGGTCACTTCTCCAAGGGTGGTGACTCCAGGGTACTGATCCACCAGTTTACGCATCGGCTTCAGGGCGTGTAACGTTTCGGGGCGGCAAAAGCTGTACTTCAAAATTTGCTTTGCCATGGGATTATCCGGGGCAATTCCGTCGGGCATAGGGGCGTCGTCCGGGCGGGCGGGATTGTCGCGCAAATGCTCATCGTGGATATAAAAGTTGACAGCATCAATGCGAAAGCCATCCACGCCCTTGTCGAGCCAGAATTTGGCCCGCTGTAAAATCGCATCCACAACCGCCGGGTTTCGCCAGTTCAAGTCGGGCTGGCTGGGCAGAAAGTTGTACATGTAAAACTGTTCCCGTTCGGGCACCCACCGCCAGGCGCTCTTGCCCATAAAGGCGGATAACCAGTTGTTGGGGGGAGAGCCATCGGCTTTGGGGTCATGCCAGATATACCAGTCAGCTTTGGGGTTGTCACGACTTTGGCGACTTTCTAAAAACCAGGGATGCTGGTCAGAGGTGTGGCTCCACACCTGATCGAGCATGATGCGTAGCCCTCGGGCATGGGCCAGGGCCAGCAGCCGATCAAAGTCTTTCATGCTGCCAAAGATTTCGTCAATGGCCCGCATGTCAGTAACGTCGTAGCCTAAATCGTGCTTTTCTGATTCAAAGATGGGGCAAAGCCAGATGGCATCAACGCCCAGGGCGCAAATGTAATCTAGCTTGCGGATAATTCCATCTAAATCGCCAATCCCATCTCCATCGGTGTCTAAGTAGCTCCAGGGATTGATTTGGTAGATAACGGCGTTTTGCCACCATTCAACCGTTCGGTGCATTCGGAATTCCTCTATAAGAAAGCGTCACCAGGTGAATCTCTCCATTTACAGGAGAAGAGAACTGCAAATCCGGCGATCGCCACGCTAATGATTTTTCGCGCTGTTTTGTTGCAGCCAGGCTACCTGAGAGCAATGCTCAAAAATTGAAGCACAGCTACGCTTGACGAATTTATCGCCAGCTTTCTATGCTTGAATTCAAAACAAATTCAGTGTTGAAACGTCAATTTCAACTAGCCTGAATACAGCGGGACGAATCCTTAGGGGAGCGACTGACGACACAGTCTCTGAACTCAAAACTGCATAGCTGGATGGCACTCAGGCAACGCCAGTGAAATTCACTGGGCTGAGAACGCAAATAGTTGAGAAAGAATCCTAAGTGCTTGGCTACGGAGACGGAAAAAACTTGCACCAGAAGCCAGCTTAACCGCCCTTGTTTTGCTGAAAGCTCAGCACGGATTAGGGTATGAGATAAGAAACTGTATTCTGCTAAGTAGAACTGCATTGAAAAACGGAGGTTAGAAAACCGGTGGGGCGCTCCCCCGGCTTTCTAACACGAATTTAATTGTGCTGATCTACTTATCGGATCAGGTTCTTACACCATGACAGAAGTTGATATCAATTGTCATCACTCACAGGTTTGAGACCCTTGATGAAATCTATCTGAGCTGCAGGGTGGCCCCAAAGGGTTTTTACTGCTTCGCTTCTGCCCATTTGACCTGATCAAACCGCAATTTGTGGGTTGGGCACCGGCTGAGGAATGGGGCTGGGTACCGGCTGGGGAATGGGAGCAGGAACGGGCTGGGGGGCAGGTCCAGGAATGGGTTCCGGAGCCGGTTGGGGCGCTGGTTGGGGAATGGGAGACGGCACAGGTTCGGTGGGAGGAGTGGCAATGGTGAAAGTCATCATAGGTCGTGAGGAAAGTCGTTAAGGAGCATAAACGATAAACATCAGGCGTCTACCATCGTCCGTCGAATGGCGGCGCTGATGGCAGCCGCTACTGAAACCTTTTGCAAGGGTGGTCTATCACAGGGCAGAACGGGAATGGTGTCGGTGATAAAAATTTGCTGAATGGGCTGCTGGGCAAGCTGATCGAGGGCATCCTTGACAAACAAACCGTGGGTTGCCGATACAAAGATATCGGCACCAGCACCGGCTTTCCGCAAGGCTTTGATGGTATTGATCAACGTGCTGCCTGTTGCCACCATGTCATCAATGATCAAACAGGGGCGATCGCCCACCTCACCTACTACCTGTGTCACTTCCGTTTCAGTACCGCTCTTGCGCTGCTTGTGCAGCACGGCTACATCCGTTGCCAGATGGTGGGCATACTCGATGGCCATATCCATCCGCCCAGTGTCTGGGGAAACGATCACCGTGTTGGCTGGCAGGCGATCGCGTAACGTTTTGCAAAGTACCGGGGCAGCGGCAATACTGTCCACAGCCCCCTGGAAAAAACCCTGGATTTGGGGGGCGTGCAAATCAACGGTAATCAGGTGATGGATGCCAACTGCTTGAAGAAGCTGGGCAACCACACTGGCCATAATGGCCTGCTGCTTCTGACCCCGCTTATCTGAGCGGGCGTAGCCAAAGTAGGGAACAACGGCCACGACTCGACGGGCCGAGGCCCGGCGGCAAGCGTCTGCCAGGGCAATCAGCTCCATCAGGTGCTGATCGACGGGGGGTAGGGTCGGCTGCAGCAAAAAAACTTCATGGTTGCGGATGGATGCCTTCAGTTCGACGGACACTTCACTGTCAGGGAACCGCTGAATACGGCAGGCCCCAAGGGATAGCCCCAAATCATCAGCGATCGCCTCTGCCAGAGCGGGGTTTGCAGTGCCAGCAAGTAGTGTCAGGTGGTGCATCATGCCCCAAAGAATGGGTGGCGAAGAGGTGGCATTTTTGAAAAGGCGCATGGCCTTGAACTCACACCCTCTCTTTGAAGATTAGTGAACTTTTCCGTACAGGTCATCTGCCCATTTGTAGACCTGCTGGTGGGTTCTACCCCCATCTGACAGCACCCAAAAGGCGGTCAATCGACAGGTGATGGGTTGCAAAAATTATTGGGCACGCTATCAGTGGGATATTTTGTTTCACAAACCGATCAGGCTTTACAAAATTCAAACCAAACGGGGCGATCGCTTGTTGTTTTTCTAAACTAACTTCCCTTCGAGGTTTAATCGGACAATTCATGATTAAGGTTTAGTTTGAAGAGTCAGGGTGGAGCGTGGGCAATCAAAATTAACAGTCAACTTAAAGGGAATAAACGGGAGTTCCTGATATGTCATTGGAGGTTGGGTTAGCTGCATTCAAGCAGGGGCGTTACGCTGAAGCCATTGAACTGTTGCAGGCATACTGCCAGGAGTGCCGGGACGCGGGAACCACCCAGTCCCGCAGCTACATGCAGGCAGAAATGGGGCTGATTAAGTCTTACCAGGGAACGCAACAGGTCGAGCAGGCGATCGCCCGGTGCCAGTCGCTGCTGGACTGCGACAATGAGGCGCTAAAAGTATGGGCAAATCGCTTCATGCCAACGATTTCCACCGCTCCCCCACCCAAGCCCGCCGAAGACGCGCCAGATAAACAATCAGCTCCGTCGGACGATCAACTGCATCTCCTGGAAACGGGCCTCCAGGCCCAGAAAGAGGGTAAGCTCGATGAGGCCATTCGCACCCTCGCCGCTTATGTGAACCAGTGCCAGAGCCTTAAATCGCGCAACTACATGCAGGCCCAGATGGCGCTGGTAAAAGCCTATCGCGACAGTGGCCAGCAAGCGCAGGCGATCGCCCAGTGCCAGCCCCTGGTGAATTCGGAGAACACAGCCCTTTCCTGCTGGGCATCAAAGGCCCTGTCTGCCCTCCAATCGGCCAGCTCCACCCCAAACGCAGACGCTAAAGCCCCCGAAGAATCGCCTTCCTCTGCACCATCAGTAGCCCGGTCGGCCCCACCATCTTCGCTCACCCTGACAAAGACCGCTCCAAAAACTTCCAGCTACGAGTTTTCCGCCAAGTCTACGTCGGCATCCGGGGCCTCATCCACGCCATCTTCCTCCCGCCAGACCACGCCCCAGCGCCCCTCGGCGAAAAAGACCTCATCAGTCCGAGCCACCCCTGCAGCAGGTGCATCCAGCCAGCGATCGCGCTCTCTGGGCGCAGGTGGATTATCCCTGGGCGTGCTGGCGCTCCTCTTTGGCAATCGCCGCACCCGACGGTTTGTATTTGTCGTGGTTGGGGTAACCATCGGCATTGTGCGGGGCTGCCTGGAGGCAGGAAACTTCGACTATGCAGATACCAATTTAGGGGAATTTACGGCCCTCCATGAAGCCGCCAGCATCGGGGATGTGGCTACGGTACAAACTTTGATGCAGCAGGGAACAGAACTGAACAGCGCCGATGAAGAAGGCAATACGCCCCTGTTCTGGGCTGTGGCAGGAGGATGCTACCCCTTTGACATGATTTGCACAGCAACGCCAGAGCATCAGCAAATCGTTGAAATGTTCCTCTCCGGTGGAGCTGATGCCAACGCAAAAAACGCTTACCAGGAAACGCCCCTGCATTGGGCCGCGGCTTCAGGTAATACACAAAGCGTGGAAACTCTGATTAACTTCGGAGCAGCCATCAACTCCGAAAGCACCGAGGGCTATACGCCCCTCGACTGGGCTACGTTTAATGATGCGCAAGAGGCTGTGAAGCTCCTCCAGAGCCGGGGCGGCGTAGTCAGCGCCCCAGCCCTGACCGAGTAAGGTATAGCGAGGGTTTTGGGCGCTAACCCGCCATTTGAATTAGCCCCCACTGGCCGTTCACCATCCACTGGGGGTCTTTTTCGGTTAAAGAATCCAGTGAGTCGGCGGGCAGTCCGGCAACAATTTCGGATTTGAGGGTGCGCAGGGCCGCCAGGGGCGTGGGAAAGTAGGCCGCGATGTCTGCGAATGGGGTGGGGGGGGGCCAGTGGCAGTCGCCCAACAGCCGCCGATAGTTGGCGTCGCCCTTAAGCAGGGTGAGGCGCGTCAGCCCCAGCTCAGCCTGGAGCGGCTCAATCATCTCCCAGAAGACCAGGGGCGCACTCCACACGGGATGGGCTGCAAACTGGAGTACATCCATCGCCCGGTAGTGTTTGAGACGGGCCGCTAGCAGTCGCACCTCCCGGTCGCGATCGCGCGCCAGTGTATCAATGGTGTGCACCGCGTCTGCCACCATTGCATCCGATACCAACACAGGCGAAGGCTTCAGGTGCAGATAAACCTGGTTCACAACGCCTGCGGCGAGCAGGACGTCCGTTAGACACAGGTCGCTCACTAACTCCAGTCCGGCGTTGTCGGCCACAATGTCAATTCGTTCACCGGCGAGAGTTAGGAGGCGATCGCACAATTGGCCACATTCATCCACCAGAATATAGCCCTGGCGGAGGTCGGCATGGATGCCCTCATGGCTGGCGGCGGCTGCTTCGGGGGCGAGGCTGAGGTCGGCCTGGTTACCCCACAGGCTAACGTACAGCAAAAAGGCCAGTCGCTCCCGCAGGGTGGGCTGGGTGGGCACGTTGCAAATGGCCCGCACGGCGTCCATGGCGTGATCCAGCCCTGCCTGCTTCTGGCTTTGAAAGGGATCCTGGCCCTGGGTGAAGGCTGCAGGCTGAAAGTACTGGGTTGCCTCTAAAATTCGGCGGTAGAAGTAGATTTCGGCAAAGAACCAGGGCAAATCGAGCCAGGACAGATCGAGGTACGGAGCCAGGTAGGTTGTCCAGGCCTCGGCGTCGGGAGCCTGGGCGTCGTGGAGCGATCGCACCGCTGCGTTATCGGTCAGTTCCCGTCCCAGCGCATTCAAAGCGGTGATCACTGGCTCAGGCCATTCCTGCTCCCGCTGGATGCGCAGGATTACTCCCGGCCAGCGCTGCTGGTAGGTGTAGTGGGCAAAGGAATCTGGCTCCGTCATCATCAGCGGTGGCGGCAGCGGCAAATGGGGATGTTGAAACCGACAAACTGGAAACTGTGGAGGACAGGTCATAGCAAACGGCGACGAAAGCCCCTCAACATTCTTCTACCGTTTTAGCGATCGCCCAGCAACCACGCAAGTAGCAGCGCCACCCCTCCCAGGATGAACCAGCGCGGTAGATGCAGCATACTTAAGAAAAACAGCGGTCCATAGGCTAAAAGCTCAGTTAATAGGATGCCGCCAAACAACAGGGCAATTAACATCACGACCAGCATAGCTACCTCCCGATGCCGGATTTTCAACCTTCATACTCGGCATCGATCTCAATCTCCAGGGTATCTTCATCCACCCGAATGTAAAGCACATTGGGGCGGCAGCACACCTGGCAGTCCTCCACGTAGGACTGCTGCCCCCCGGCACTCAGGTCAACAAAGGTCGTATTGGGTTCGCCACAGAAGGCGCAGATGTAGTCAGCAGTCGATTGCATGGAGTGTGCCAATATCCTGGCTAAGTAGAACCGCATCGAAAAACGAAGGTTAGAAAACCGAGGGAGCGCCTCGGTTTTCTAACATGAATTTAATTGTGCTGACCTACTTATTCGTCCCGTTCAAATACGGCCTCAATGACCCCGGTATCCGATGGGTCAGTATCCGACAGGTCAGCATCAGCCTCGTCGGTATCGGAGGGGCGGGCAGCGGTCGGGTTAGATGCCAGATCTGACGGGCGCTCAGCCCATAAGTCCGGCGATTTCTCAACCGACGCATCTAGCGGCAGACCCATTCCATCCGGAGTCGCCAGAACCGGCTGCGACTCTGGCCGACCGTAATTCTCGCGCCACCATCCCAACAGCGTACTGGCCACAAAGATGCTGGAATAGGCTCCCAGCACAAATCCCGTAATCATGGCCAGGGCGAAGTACTTCAGCGTTTCCCCGCCAAACAGGACGATAGCCACCAGGCTGAGGATAGTGGTCAGGGTGGTGTTGATGGAACGGGTCAGGGTTTGGCTGACAGCGTCGTCCACGATATCGCTGATGGGGCGATCAGGGTGGTTTTTGTCGGTTTCCCGGATGCGATCGTAAATGACCACCGTATCGTTTACCGAGAACCCCACAATGGTGAGTAGCGCCACAATAAACAGGCTATCGACCTCCCGCCCCAGCACCAGCCCCAATACCGCGAAGACCCCCATGGTAATCAGCACATCGTGGAAAAGGGCCACCAGTGCAAAAATGGCGTAGTCCAGCCGAAAGCGCACCGTGAGGTAGACGGTGATGCCCACGAAAGACAGGAGCAGGGCCAGCAGGCCAGAACGGAAAATTTGGGAACCAATGGTGGGGCCAACCGTGTCTATTTGGCTGGCAGTGGGGTCGAAGGTGCCAATTTCGGCCTCCAGGGCGTTGAGGAGCTGGGTACGCTGGTCCACATCCAACTCCGAGGTGCGGATGGACAAGCCCTGCCCTTCATCCAGTACCTGAATAGAGCTGCTGGTTAGCCCCTGGCCGGTGAGGATCTGCCGCACCTCTCCCGATTCAATGGGGTCGTCGCAGTTGTTGGGCACGGAACAGTCCAGCTCTAGCTGCAGCCGGGTGCCGCCCACAAAGTCGAGGCTGGGTCGCAGGGGCGCACCGATTTGCTGCCAGGAAACGAGCATGGCGATAACGCTGCCAATGGCCAGGGCCAGGGAGATCGACCACCAGAGCGATCGCCGTCGAGTCACTTGAAAATTCATAGGCGTTCAGAAGTTGATCAAAACCGCAAGTCGGCAGCAGGTGCAGGATGAATCAGAGGACTCAAGCAATGGGTTTGGGCTGTTTAGCGGGAACGCCAGACAAATTGGGGCAGAACAGGTCAGGCTTCCGCAGGTTGGCAAAGCTAAGGACAAATAGCAGCATCGTCCGGGTACAGGTCAGTGCGGTAAACATGCTGATGAGTACCCCGATGGCCAGCGTCAGGGCGAACCCTTTGACCAGGCCCGTCCCCAGCCAGAACAGCGCCGCACAGACGATTAGCGTGGTGACGTTACTGTCCAGAATACTGGAGAAGGCACGGTAAAAGCCCGATTCCACCGAACGGTAGAGGGTGCGCCCGGCCCGCAGTTCTTCCCGCGTGCGTTCGAAGATCAGTACGTTAGCATCCACCGCCATGCCGATGCTGAGGATGAAGCCCGCAATGCCAGGGAGGGTAAGGGTGACCTGGAGCAGGCTAAAGGCGGCCAAGGTCAAGATGGCGTAGATCACCAGGGCAAAGTCGGCAATTAACCCCGGCAGGCGGTAGTAGACCACCATAAAAATCAGCACCAGTACCAGGCCGCCAATGCCCGCAAAAAGGCTGCGACGGATACTGTCCTGCCCCAGGGTTGCGCCCACGGTGCGGTTTTCCACAATTTCAACGGGCACGGGCAGGGCACCCCCTCGAAGTTGAATGGCCAGTTCGCTGGCGCTTTCGGTGGTAAACCCGCCGGAAATGCTGGCCCGTCCGCCCGTGATGCCCGTCTCGGCATATTGGACATCCACCGTGGGGGCGCTGATCAAAGCGTTGTCCAGGAAGATTCCCAGGGCGCGTCCGGTGCCAGCCACGCTCTTGGTCAACTCAGCAAACAGCTCGCCGCCTCGGTTGTCGAAGACAAGCACCACCTCCCAGGTATTAGCCGTGGGCAGCGGTTGGGGGAAGGCGTCCCGGAGCATATCTCCGGTTAATTCTGATTTTTCGAAGAGGGCGGCGATCGCCTCGTTACTGCGGTCTAGGGCAGCGCGAATTTCCTCCGGGTCGGCCCCTTCCTGCTCGGCCCGCAGCAGAATGGCCGCCCGTTCCCGCAAAAAGGTCTGAAGAACCGTGAGGTCGGTGCCCCGCTGCTGCTGGCGAAAATCAAGCTGGGCCGTGCCCCCCAGCACCCGCTCGGCCTGGTTGGGGTCGCTGACCCCCGGCAACTGGACGATGAGCTGATCTTCCCCGGCGGTTTGGACGATCGCCTCCGACACCCCCAGTCCATTAATGCGGTTTTCCACCACCTGCTGCACCGCCTCGAGTTTTTCTGGGGTGATTTCTGGCACCGCCTCGGTGGTTTTCACCTGGAGGGTGAGCTGGGAGCCGCCGCGCAGATCAAGCCCCAGGGGGGCGGGGTTTTGCGTAATCAGCACCACCGCGACAATCGCCAGAATTAAAATCAGCCCCAGAAGTGAACGCTGTCTGCCCATAAATTAAATTTGCTGCGTGACATCGCTGCCGTGACATCGCTGCCGTGACATCAAAGGCTATGATAGCTAGATTTTGGGACGCAAGGAGCAAGGTTAGACTAGGAGTCTGGTCGAGAATATGTCTGTGACCACCGAACTTCCCTTGCTGGTGCAGGGGTCTGATACTACAGTGTGAATACCTCGCTGATTGTTCGCCATCTGCCATGTCCAAACCCTCTGCCACCGAAGCAACGCCGGACAAACCCCGCGCCAATACGGCTCCCGCCCCTGAACCAGCTACCCCCCTCACCGACCCCCAGTATTACCTCAACCGGGAACTGAGCTGGCTGGAGTTTAACGACCGGGTGCTGCACGAAGCCACCGATCCGCGCACGCCTCTGCTGGAACGGCTCAAGTTCATGGCCATTTTCAGCTCCAACCTGGACGAGTTTTTTATGGTGCGGGTGGCGGTGCTCCAGCAGCAGGTAGAGGCCGGGGTGAGCCAGCGGACGCCCGATGGGCGATCGCCCCAGGAGCAGCTCAATGACATCTGCAAGCGGCTGCGGCCCATGGTCAAAGAGCAGCACGAACACTTTGCCCAGGTGCTAAGGGGCGAGATGGCGGCGGCGGGGATTCACCTGCTGGACTATGGAGATTTGAGCGATCGCCAGCAGGCCCATTTACAAAACTTCTTTAAAAGCGAGATCTTCCCCATCCTGACGCCGCTGGCGGTGGATCCAGGTCACCCCTTTCCCTATATCTCCAACCTGAGTTTGAACCTGGCGGTGGTCATGAAAGACCCGCAGAAAGATGTGGAGCGGTTTGCCCGCGTCAAGGTGCCCCCATCCCGGTTTGTGCCCCTGCCCGACGAGATGCATGGCGATCGCCCCGGAGTGTCTAAAGGCCGCAAGAAGGGGGGCGATCGCATCGTCTGGGCCGGGGTGCCCCTGGAGCAGGTGATTGCCCACAACCTGGAGTTTTTGTTTCCCGGCATGGATGTGCAGGAGCACTGCTTTTTCCGCATCACCCGCAACGCCGACCTGGAGGTGGAGGAAGACGAAGCAGATGACCTGATGCTGGCCATTGAGAAAGAGCTGCGCAAGCGGCGGCTGGGAGGCTCGGCGGTGCGCATGGAAATTCAAACCTCAGCGCCGCCCCTGGTGCGGGAAACCCTCGTTCGGGAGATGGGTTTGACGGATAACGATGTTTATGAACTGCCGGGGCTGCTGGGCCTGGGAGATCTGATGTCGTTCATGGGGCTGCCCCTGCCCCACCTCAAGGATGCGCCGTGGACGCCCGTGGTGCCGCCCCGCCTCCAGTTGGGCAATAGCGCAAACCTGGAAGACACCCTGCGGCAAATCGAAGACGGGGAAGACATGTTCTCTGTCATTCGCCAAAAAGATTTGCTGGTGCATCACCCCTACCATTCCTTCTCGGCCACCGTTCAGCGGTTTATCACCCAGGCCGCCCACGACCCCCAGGTGCTGGCCATTAAGATGACCCTCTACCGTACCTCAGGCGACTCACCCATTGTTGATGCGCTGATCTGCGCCGCCGAAAATGGTAAGCAGGTAGTAGCCCTGGTGGAGCTAAAGGCCCGCTTTGACGAGCAGAACAACATTCTCTGGGCGCGAAAGCTGGAGAAATCGGGGGTGCACGTCGTCTATGGCTTTGTGGAGCTGAAAACCCACACCAAAGTCGTGCTGGTGGTGCGCCGGGAGGAGAGTGGCATCCGGCGCTATTTCCACATCGGCACGGGCAACTACAACCCAAAAACCGCCCATATCTACACCGACCTGGGGCTGTTTAGCTGCGCAGATGCCCTGGGGGCTGACTTGACGGAGCTGTTTAACTACCTGACGGGCTACTCTCGGCAGCGGGTTTACCGCAAGCTGCTGATTGCGCCGGTGAATTTGCGCGATCGCATGGTTGAACTCATCGCCCGGGAAACGACCCATGCCCGCGCCGGACGCCCCGCCAAAATTACGGCCAAAATGAATGCCCTGGTGGATTCAGCCCTGATTCAGCAGCTCTATGAGGCTTCCCAGGCGGGGGTGCAGATTGACCTGGTGGTGCGGGGCATTTGCTGTCTGCGCCCTGGCCTTCCTGGGGTGAGTGAGAACATTCGCGTGGTGAGCGTGGTGGGGCGACTGCTGGAGCACTCCCGCATTTTCTACTTCTTCAACGACGGCAGCGAGGAGGTCTACATCGGCAGCGCCGACTGGATGCCCCGCAACCTCGATCGGCGGGTCGAAGCGGTAACGCCCATTGAAGACCCCGACCTGATGGCTGACCTCAAGCACTTGCTCAATATCATGCTCAATGACAATCGCCACGCCTGGGACCTGCAGCCCAATGGCCACTATCACCAGCGACGCCCCCAGAAAGGCGAGGAGGAGCGCAGCGCCCAGGATATTCTCATGCGCCACGCTTTGCAATCCGCGAACTGAGCCTTGAAAATTATCTGGATACAAATCTCATAATCCCAACACCGAATTCCATGACCCAGTCCCACGACGAGAATCAAAAACGCTTAATGGCCGAGGCGATCGCCCTTTCCTTTGAGGCGATGCACACGGGCCGGGGTGGCCCCTACGGTGCCGTAGTGGTAAAGGATGGAGAAATCATTGGCCGGGGGATGAATCGGGTCTTGACCGACCACGACCCCACCGCCCATGCCGAACTGCTGGCGATTCAGGCGGCCTGCCGCGCCCTCAGCTCTTTCAGCCTGGAGGGATGCGAACTCTACACCAGTTGCGAACCCTGCCCCATGTGCCTGGGGGCAATTTACTGGGCAAAGCTTGACCGGGTCTATTTCGCAAACAGCGTAGCAGACGCAGAAACCTATGGATTTGGCAGCCGCTCTCGAAACATTTATGAAGAGGTAGGTCGGCCCCTGGCAACTCGGAGTTTATCCATGACCCAGTTTATGCGCGACGAGGCGGCGGTGGCGTTTCAGGAGTGGGCCAATAAGTCTGATAAGACAAGCTACTAACCCTACTCAGGAGATTTTTGAGAATGATCCTACCGGACGACGTAGGGGCAAATGGCCATTTGCCCTTACCAAACGTTCAACCGAGGGTAAGTTTTTTCCTGGAAATCTCCTGAGTAGAACTGCATTGAGAAACGAAGGTTAGAAAACGGGGGAGCGCTCCGGTTTTCTAAAATGAATTTAATTGTGCTGACCTACTTAGAAAGACAGCACTGTTAAGAAATATTGCTAATGTCGGACGAGCGGCAGATAAATATCTGAACTCCTAAGGAGGATGGTACATCGAACCGTCTTTCAGCGCTGCTGATATTGGAACCGCTATGACTGAAACCAACGATCTAGACCTCGCCTCTACGGGCGATCCATCCCAGCCCGGACGTTTTCTTCCTTGTTGCTACATCAATCAGTCAGACGCGGTGCAGATGATCAAAATTAAAAATGGCACCAACCTGGTGCTGGAGCGGATGGTTGCCCCCGGTGGCCAGATTCTGTTTTATTCTGTACTGGATGGCCTGATCGAGGTCTACAGTAGCGATGGGGCAAGCGATTCGCCCCTTGAAATTATCCCGTGTTCAACTCTGACAACGGTGGACTAGCCCCAGGCCAATCTGCCAACGCTGCCGATCCCCGCACCGCTCGTCTTCACCCCCTGGCTAGATTTGGCTGCTCTCAGGAGGTTGCCAGCCAGAACATGCCTGTAGACTGGTACGAAGGCTACTATCCCAATGGCGAAACCCTGCATCGGCTACCCCGGACTTTGGGATCTGAGGCGATCGCCCGCCGCCTGATGCACCAGTTGACTCAGGACAATCCTTTCCCCTCAGAAGGCAAGATGTACGGCGTGCTTCTGGTGCGAAACGATGCCACTGGCCAGTTGGGAGTCCTCATTAGCTTTTCTGGTCTGCTAGACGGACAGGCGGATGTGCCTGGGTGGGTGCCTCCCATTCCGGGGCGGGCGCAGGTGGCCCTGGCGGAGAGTCAAACCCTGGCCCGTCTGGAGCAGATGAAGCAGGAACTGATCGCCCTCCACCACCTGCCAGAACGTCAGCGCTATCAGGAATTGGCCCAATTTTATGAAACGGCTCGGCGGGAGTTGGGGCGGCAGCATGGCGATCGCAAACAACAGCGCCAACAGCAGCGCCAGGAGCTGACCGCCACCCTCCAGGGAGCAGCCCTCGCCGCCGCGCTGGAGTCCTTAAACGAAGCCAGCCGCCAGGACGGCATGGCCCGCCGCCGTCTGAAGCAGCAGCAGGACGCTATCCTTGCCCCCCTCAAAGCGACCATTGACCAGGCCGATGCGGCGATTCGCCAGCTCAAGCACCAGCGGCGGGAACTGTCGCGCCAGCTCCAGGCCCAGATGCACGCCACTTACTGGTTGACCAACTTCGCTGGCGAGACCCGGTTCCTGCACCAGCTTATGCCCACGGAGGCGATGCCCACGGGGACGGGCGACTGCTGCGCCCCCAAGCTGCTGCACCACGCCGCCATCCATCGCCTGACGCCCCTGGCCCTGGCGGAATTTTGGTGGGGACCGCCTTCGCCTACCGGAGAGCGGCGGTCGGGAGAATTTTATGGAGCCTGTCGGGAGCGCTGCCAGCCGCTGATGGGGTTTTTGCTGGCGGGCAGTCTCGCTCCAACCATCACCGGGCCACCTGCCCTGCCCATCCTGTTTGAAGATGCCTGGTTGATTGCCGTCAATAAACCCGCTGGGCTGCTCTCGGTGCCGGGGCGATCGCCCCAAACCCAGGACAGTGTCGTCAGTCGGCTCCGCTGTCAGCGCCCCGATTTGAACACCCTGGTGGCGGTGCATCGGCTCGACCAGGACACCTCCGGTGTGCTGCTGCTGGCCCGCAATCGGGACACCCTCCGTCACCTGCAGCGGCAGTTTCACCAGCGATCGCCCCAAAAAACTTACGACGCTATCCTCACTGGAGAGGTCGCCGCCGATCGGGGGATGATTGACCTGCCGCTGTGGAGCGATCCGGGCGATCGCCCCCGGCAGAAGGTGGATCATCAGCGGGGCAAGCCCAGCCAGACAGCTTTTCAGGTATTGACCCGACAAGGGGGACACAGCCGGGTAGTGTTCACACCGCTGACGGGGCGCACCCACCAGATTCGCGTCCATGCCGCCGACCCCCAGGGCTTGGGAATGCCAATTGTGGGCGATCGCCTCTACGGCAACAATCCCAACCCCCCCACGCGCCTCCACCTCCACGCCCGCACCCTGCAAATTCACCATCCACAGCGCGATCGACCGCTTCACCTTGAGGCCGAAACTCCCTTCTAATGGGGTGTTTAGTGTGGAGATTGCCCTCTTTGGGAGAGGGGTTTGGGGTGAGGGCGCAATGGCTCGGAGCAAGGCAACTAACCCACTAGTGGATTACTGACGCCCGCATGCTTTGAGGCAACAAACAAATTTAAGGACACGGCGATGCCATGTCCTTAACCTGGTTAACTGCAGAGCTTTAGAACACAAAAGGTTTAGATCCTTGTCTAGCAAGCTCCATTGTCGAACAACGACCTATGGAAACTATCTGCAGGTTAGCTGCGTCTCAAGCATCCGTAGACTACTTAATGCCAGCCGGGTACTTCACTTCGTCGGCGGAGCGCTCACCGCTGGGATGAATTGCTTCCCCTTCAACGAAGGAGCGCAGCATCCAGGCATTAGCTTCATGACCTTCAGCGATCTGGCTCAGGAAGTCAGCCGTGACGCGGTCTCCAAACTGCTCTTCGCACTGCTCGATATGATCCCGCAGGTTCCGGACGATCATCTCGTTGCTGTCTGCCAGACGATCCATCATTTCGGTTGCGGTGGGCAAGTCGCCTGTGTGCTCCTGGATAGAGCCAAGCTTAAGGAACGACTCTGCCGTACCGATGGGGTAACCGCCCAGGGCGCGAATTCGCTCGGCGATCGCATCAATATTCTCAGAAAGCTGCTCGTACTGCTCTTCCAGCATTTCGTGAACCGAGCGGAACTGAGGACCAACCACATCCCAGTGATACTTCTTGGTTTTGATAATTAGCAGGTATGAATCGGCCAGGTCACGATTTAGAAGGTCGATAACGCCCTGACGCTGCTCGTCGGTTAGACCAATGTTAATCTTGCGCATATTGCTCTCACTCGCTGCATGTCCTACCTCAGTAGAACAAATTTCAAACTGGCAGGCATCAACTGAATGGAAGAGTCTGGGAGTACGGATAGAGTCTGTCCAGCGGTGGAGGTCTCGTTTTTTTAGCCCGGCTTAACCAGCGGGATGAGATTTGTGAAACCCCTTAAAACTATCCGGATAAAGCAGTTTTGTTCTCGGATGGCTACAGTGTAGACCCACGGTGATACGGCACAGAAGAGACTGGTCAATACTGGAGCGATCGCCCCTCCTGCTCCCTGCCTAGAATAGAACTGCTTCCTTAAACGCGCTTCATCAAAACAAGTATTTATTCTGCAAGTTTTTTTACCTCGGAACTTACCTCGCTTAGAATAATTCAGATGGATCAAAAGATGGCTCAAAGGTGTTCAAACGTCCCTTTTCTATTCTCGACTAGGCTAGACCGTATGACTCAGCATTTACGTCACCTGACTCGTTCAACCGCAAAATTGCTCTGGCTTGGCCTGTTTGCCGCCAGTCTCTCGGTAACCATGGGGCTACTGGAGCCGTCAAAATCCGCACAGACCCACCCTTTACCCATAGCCCTCGGCAGCCCCGTGGAGGCACAGGAGGTGCCCAGCGTCACCAGCGATGAGGTTCAGAGCTATGCCCGATCAGTGCTAGACGTGGAAACTCTCCGCCTCAGTGCCTACGATCGCATCAAAACTCTTCTGGGCACCAGTGACGTTCCCCCCATTGCCTGTCACATCGAAGACAGCCTCAGTGGCCTGCGGCGGGAGGTGCGCGATATCGTCGTCGAGTTTTGCACCCAGTCCATTGAGGTCGTGCGCAATAACCGCCTGACGATCGCCCGGTTCAACACCATCACCTCCCTCCAGCAAAGCGATGAGGATTTGGCCAGCCGCATCCAGGAAGAGCTGCTGCGGCTGCAAACCGATGGCGTCCCAGACGAAGAGATCTCCAACGCCCAGTAGGGTTAGTTGCGGCATTCCACGGGCGGTAAGGCGACAAAATCTTCCCGCACCCAGCCATAGGCTCGGCTGGCGGGAAAGCCCACCTGATACCAGGTGTAGCCCGTACCGTCCTGGGCCGACATCCAGTTGTTCGGATTGCCGTTGCGGTTAAGGATATCGACCCAATCATTGGACAGGCCGTAGTGACGGGCCTCAAAGTTGGTACCTGGCCCCTCCCGCACGTTGATCCGGGTGTTGCGATCGCGCGAGGTCAGGCGAGTGGCACAGTAGGAAACGTCCGTTTGTCCAGAGTAGCCAACCCCCGCTCCGGCGGTGCGGGCCAGGGCATCCGCTGGCATCAGCACCACACTGGCCAAACTGGCTACCAGGGCGATTTGGGCTTGCACAAGGCGTCGAGGAACGAAGCATTTTAGCTTGGTCATGGGATTTCGGCTTACAGGTTTTGAATTCTTTCTGCTCAGCTTGCCCTGAAAGAGTCGTCAACTAACAGCCCTATCCCTGATCCCAGTCGCGCCGCCAATTGTAGAAGGTTTCCCAAAGATCCAGCCGGTTTGGGTGCTGGCGCGATCGCCCCTGCTGCCAGGTGCGGGCGGCCTCCCCCAGTACTTCCATGAAGCTGGGATGGGGGTGGGACATTTGGCTGAAGGTGGTAATCTTTTCTCGCTGCTGCAGAGCCTGGGCGATCGCCCCAATCAGTTCTCCCGCCTGGGGGCCGACGATGTGGCCGCCCAAAAGGGTGCCGTCGCGTCGGGTAATCAGCTTGCACCAGCCGGTGGTGTCGCAGCTAATTTGGGCCTGGTCTAATAACTGGAAAGACTGCTGCACGGTGATGACGTCGGTGCCGTGCCGCTGCCGTGCCGCCGCTTCGGTGAGGCCCACCCGTGCCAGGGGCGGGTCGGTGCCAATCAGCCAGGGGACGGTGTGGTAGTTGACCCGCTGGCGCATCAGGCCGATGGGGCTGAGGGCGTTGTGGACGGCGATCGCCGCTTCATACCGGGCCACATTCGCGAAGGGGTAGGCATCAACGGCGGCTCCGCAGGCAAAAATGCGGGGATGGGAGGTGCGCAGCAGGCGATCGATCCGCAGTCCTTTCTGATCGGCTGCTAGCTCCAGGGGGGCGAGGGCCAGTTCCTCCAGGTTGGGTCGCCGACCAGCGGCCACCAGCAAGTGATCGGCAGCGATCGCCCGATTACCCACCTGCATCCAGACCTTGCCATCGAGCGATCGCGCCTGGGTAACGGTGGCCTGGGTGAGGATCTGCACCCCTTCGGCCTCCAGATGATACTGCACCCGCGCCGCCGCCTCGGGATCTTCCATGGGTAGCAGATGAGGACTGCTGACCACCAGGGTGACCTGAATACCCAGGCGGCGACAAAGCTGGGCCAGTTCCACAGCCCTGACGTCATCCCCCAAAACAAAAAGCTGATCCGGCCACTGGGCCAGACCAGTGGGCTGGAAAAACTGCTCGACCGTGAGATAGTCGCTGGTGCCCAGACCATCAATGGCGGGCTGGAGCGGGCTGGAGCCAGGAGCCAGCAAATAGGTCGCTGATCGCAACACTCGCCCGTTGACCGCCACCCCCAATCGGGGCTGGGGCTGGAACTTGCCCTGACCTACGACCACATCTACCCCCAGAGCCGACAAATTGGCCAGCGATCGCCCCTGGCTCTGATAATCGACCAGGGCGCTGGCCCAGTCCCAGCCTGCCATTGGCTTTAGTTCTGGCTGGGAGCAGGCATCACCCCAGGAAAGCCCTGCGGCCTGAGCCTGCTGTCCCTGGCGGCAGATTCGCATCAGGTGTTGGAGGGTTTGGACGCGCACGGCGTCTCCCCACAGCCCCCGCGCCACGCCTCCTTCTGGCTCGACTAGGGCGACCCTGGCCCGTTGTCGAGCGGCTATTTCGGCGGCGTAGCGGGCTTCAAGGCTGCCCCCCAAAATGACGAGATTGTAGTCAACGGTCATGGTTTCCCAATATCGCGGCGAGTCCGGTGAGCAACTGCTGGTGATCGGCGGCGGTGCGGACGGCCACGCGGAAAAAGCGATCGCCCAACTCTGGAAAGCTAACACAGTCGCGAATCAGGATGCGATGCGCTTTGAGCAAACTGTGCTGGAGGGCAACGGCGGAGGGCTGGCAGGCCACCAGTAAATAGTTGGCGGCACCGGGCAACGGCTGCAGTCCGGACAGGCGCTGCAGTCCGGCAAAAAGCTGCGATCGCGCGGGCGGCAGCCAGTCGTAGGTGGCCCGCTGAAAGTCGTGGTCCTGGAGAACGGCGATCGCCGCCACCGCCGCCAGGGTGTTCACCGACCACGGATCGCGCCACTGCTGCCAGCGCTGAATGCGGTCAGGGTGGGTGATCGCATAGCCGATGCGCAAACCGGGCAGGCTGTAAAACTTGGTGAGCGATCGCAGCACCACCAGGTTGGCGTGGGTCATCACCTGGGGAATCAGGCTCTGCTGCTGGTCGGGGGGCAAAAAGTCCATGAAGGCTTCATCCACCACCACCAGGTCACACTGCTCCAGGTAAGGCAAAATGCTGGCGGCGGCAAACAGACGCCCTGTGGGGTTGTGGGGATTGTTGAGCAGGATTCCCCAGGTTGGGGGATTGGCGTTTTGCGGGGGTTCCTCGGTGGATGGGAGGGGCTGGGGGGGGCGGTTCTGCCGATTAATGGGACGGGTGAAACGAGCAAGCGGACTCAACTCAGGGAGGACAACGGCTCGGCACCGTGGGGCATCGGGCGGATGATTTCCAAAATTGGCCCCAAAACCGGCAGGATAGGCGTCCAGGTCTGAAAGTAGACAGGGAACAATGGTGGCTCCAAAGGCTCGGAGCGATCGCCCATAGTCGCCAAAGGCAGGGGTTAGCAGGCGGGTCTGGTCGAGCTGGGCCAACTCGCGACTGACCCAGGTGAGCAGCTCCGCCGAGCCATTGCCAGGGCAAATCCACTCTGGGCCAATGCCGTGATGCTGGCCCAGAGCCTGGCGCAGCTCCTCGTAATTGGGGTCGGGGTAAGCCCGTAAATCCGCCAGGTGAGACTGGATGGCGGCGATCGCCGTTTGGGGAATGCCCAGCGGATTGATGCTGGCAGAAAAGTCAAGAAGGTCTTGGGGGGAACAGCCTGCGAGCCGGGCAGCCCAGGTCAGGTTTCCCCCATGGGAAGGTTGTTTCAAGGGAGTTTAAGGAAGCGAACTACTTGGGGGCCACCTTCTCCTTAAAGAGCTTTCCGGCGGAAAAAGCCGGGACGACGGTGGCGGGAATGGTCATCGCCTCACCAGTCTTGGGATTGCGGCCTTCGCGAGCTTTACGCTCCCGGGGTTCAAACGAACCAAAGCCCACCAGCGTCACCTTATCACTTGAAGAAACGGCATCCATGATCGCTTCCAAAGCCGCCGTCAAAACCGCATCGGCTTCTTTTTTAGTAACGCTTGCTTTCTCAGCGATCTTGTCAACGAGTTCACCTTTGTTCATATTAATCTCCTTGGGATTTTATTCGCAGTTTGAGACCCAGGATCAGCACTCTCAGCCCGCTTGTAGACTGGGGTTCAGGAGTGCTACACTGGCCAGTTTCGACAAAAATCTCTGAAAACGGCCAGAACTCCCTCTGAATCTTGGTTTCAATGCCTTATTCTAAAGCGTCCTTCGCCGATATGGAATCCCAAAACCGTTAATTTAGGTGGATTTGACGACTTTTTTCGAAAGTTTTTGGATTTTACGATCATTTTGGCAAGAGTTTTGTCAAAAATTTCCCCTTCTGTCCCCATGAAAACCCAAAAAAAAGCAAACCTTCGGAAAGGTTTGCCCTTGGATAAATATCTCAGCCCGATTACAATTTCGGGACGCTATTATCGCTGCAGCAGATCCCGCGCTTCCGGGGAGGTCGGCGTATAGCTATAGCCAAAGGTGGATACGTCCGAATCATCCAAAACGTTGAGGGTCATGACGATAATGACTTCCCGACGCTCGTTTTCCCGGTTCGTGCGGCGGAAGAGCGCCCCAATAATGGGCAAATCTCCCAGGATGGGCACTTTAGTCACGGTGGTTGAATCACTGTCCTGGATGATACCTGAGAGAATCAGCGTCTGCCCGTCCCGTAAACGCAACTGGCCCGACGTAAGCCGCCGCTCAGACAGCAGGGTGAGGATAAATTCTGCGCCTTCTACGGTCACTTCTTCCGTAGCCCCCGGCGACGATACGGTAGGAGCCACCGACAGGCTGACAAATCCGTTGTCATCAATGCGATCGACCTGAACCCGCAGAATAACCCCGGCAGGCTCGGTTTCTACGGTCACAGTTTGCGTACGGTCTTCCCCCGTGCCCTCGGTTTCTACCTCAATGTTGGTGATCACCTCGTCGGCCAACACCACCTCAGCAGCCTGTCCTTCCTGCACTACCAGGGTTGGATCAGTCAGTACTTTGGCATTACCGTTGGTGACCGCCACTTGGAGCTGGGCCAAGAACCGTTCTGTGAAGTCATACTCAAAATTGCCAGGTGCAATCCCGGTCAATCCATTGACTACGTCGCCAATGGTACCAGGGGTGACAACGGTACCTGCTGGGTTTTCATCACCGAAGTTAACCACCCCAATGCCGCCCTCGACAATGACGCTAGTTTCACCCACACCGAACGAGAAACTAGTTGAGGCGGCATCAACGGCATTCAGATCTACATCAATGACTCGCACGTTCACAGCCACCTGGCGGCGACGGATATCCAGGGGAACCAGCTGCGATACGGCAATTTCCACCTGGCGAGCCGTGCCGATCAGGGTAACGGAGTTGGTGCGCTCATCCCCAATCACCTGCAGGCCCCGCAGCAGCGGCTCTGAGTCTTCGTACTCCACCCGCTGGGTTTCCAGTTCCTCCACTTCAAAGGTCTCGGTTTGGGTGATGGGTGCTCCCGCCCCTTCGCCCACTTCTACGGCAGCGACGGCAGTGACCAGCCGCTGACGGCTAACCGCCGTTTCGGCCCCCAGCCCCACCAAGAAGTTGAGGGCGCTGGGTACGTCAATCTGGTTTAGCCGCAGGTTGCGGACGATGAGCTGGCGGGCCTCATTGGGCAGCCGGGGGCCAGCAAAAATCGTCCGGCCAAAGCGGCTGGCTTCCAGGCCCGACAGGCGAATGACGTAGTTGAAAACATCCTGGATGGGTTCGTTTTCAATATCCAGGGAAATGGTGACTTCATCCAGCTCTTCCCCTTCAACATCGCCCACGTATGCCAGGTTCAATCCAGCGGCACGGGCCAGCAGCGAGAGCACTTCCCGCACCGGGGCTTCCCGAAGAACGAGGCGCGGCACCACGTCGGTTGTTCCTAAATTCAGGCTGGACGGGGAGGGGTCGATGCTGGTGATGGCAATGTCGCCCACCGGGGGAGCGATCGCCCTGGGAATTAGCGGCGGCACCGATGATTCAATCGAGCGGGGCTGCACTTCCACCCCATCAATGCGCACCTGGGGGTTGGGCACCAGCACATCACCATTGTCTAGCTCAGGCTGAGCAGGAGGCTCAGGTTCGGGTTGCTCCTCCGGCAGTTGGGCAATGGGCGGCTCTGGCGCTGGAATCGGCTCCGGATCAACAGTGGGCAGCTCAATGGTTTCCTCAACAGCATCGGCATCGGCAATTTCGGAGGTGCTGAAGTTAAAGACGATGGTGCCGTTTTCCTGACTGACCTGGCCGTTGGGGGCATCGGTTTCACCGCTGACAGTGATGCGCACGCTGTTAGCGTCCAATTGAGTAACCGCAATCGACGAAATACCCGGTGCCGGATCATTTTCTACAAACCCATTCCCCTCGGGCAGGCTGAGCTGGGTGTTGATGATATCAGCCACCAGCGTATTGCCGCGACTGACGGTGAAAATTTGGGGGCGATCGCCATCAGAGGTTTCCAAGACGACCTCCACCCCCGTGCCCGTCGAGATGACATCTACTGCAGTCACTTCAGTGATTTGTGCCCACGCCACCTCAGCCGTCAAGACGCTGATAGCGCACCCACCCACAAGACTCCCGAACCCAAGATGCCGTTTCACAGTTCACTCCTCCGTATAATCTGGTTTAGTGCGAATTCATACTAAGTTGAGGCTTCTCCCTCTGCAGGTGCGGCCTCCCCTTCTGGTACCGTTCCTTCTGGCGCTGCACCTTCTGCAGGTTCTGGGGGAGGTGGCTCAGCAGGCAACAGGGCGTCAATCTGGAAGCTAGTGTTGAGCCGCGTCTGGGGCGGTACGTCAGACGGCACCAGGTTCCCCTGCTGATCGATCTGGATGGCCTGGTTAGCAGTCTCCAGGTTGGCATCAAAGTTTTTGATTACCAGCAAGGGCTGCAGTCGCTCGATATTTCGCAGAATCGATTGAACCTGGGCAAAGCTACCTTCCAGGCTAATGTCATAAACCCGCCGCTCCAGCCGCTCGTTCACCGCCTCACCCAGCGAACCATCATTGACAATGCCAGATGCCCCCTCGTTTACCTCAAACCGCGACAGCACTGCCCGCCGCTCCTCGTCTTCAATGCCCGCATTCACAGACTGCACCCGCTGGTTAATGTCGTAAAGCAAAGTTTCCAGGCTTTCTTCGCTGGCAAACAGGGCCAACACATCGGCCTGAAGCTGCTGGGCCTCTGCCTCACGTGCCTGGGCTTCTGCTAGCCTCTGCCGGATTTCTTCAGGGTTTTGAATTTGGCCTTCCAGTTGCTGCACTTCCTGGGCAAGGGTATTCCGCGTATCCAGGGCAGGGCGCACCAGCAAAATAAACAGGTAAATTGCCAGACCCACCCCCACCAGGGCTGCGAGGATCCCCACGACTACAGGCGATAGCTGAACTCCAAAAATTGTGGGGTAGCTCGGTTCCGCCTCAAATACATCCTCTTCCGGAACAAAATCACCGCTAATTGTCATTGCTGAAACGCTCCTTTATCCTGTAATGCCTGAATCCGGGAGGTCAGCCCCACCGCCAGCGTGTTTTCCAGTTCGGGCAGTAGCTCAGACGCCGGAAGATCCGTGAGTTGAGCCACAATGCTGTATTGAACCACCTGGGGGATACGTACCTCTGTACCGCTGGGAGCATTCTCGGGCAGCTCAAAATCAATGGGATAGTTGGTCAGGCTGGCACTCTGTAGATTTGTTCCCTCAGCGTTGATGAAGGGCGATCGCCGCAGCACCAGCAGAAAGTCATTGACATCGTCAAACGAAACCGCATACCCGGTAATGGTAATCTGATCGGCCTGCTCGCCTTCAGCCTGATCCACCGAAGTGACCTGAATGCCTCCCGGAACCGTATCCCGGACGTTCTGCAGCATAGCCGACCAGGGCTTAATCTGGTCAAAAACCGTCACCAAAGCCCGTGCATCAGCTTCGGCCTGTTCAGCACGAGCGACTGCGTCAGCCACCGCCTGCTCATCGGCTCCCTGGGCCGCAATCTGGGCTGTTAAAGCATTACGTCGCTCTTCCAGCCCAGCGTTCAAGTTTTGCAGGAGTAGCCACGACCCCAAAACCCCAGCAACGGGCAACAGCCCCACAATGGCACCAACAATGGCAGGGGTCCAGTTAATCTGACCACCAGCAGCCCCACCCCTTACTTTGTCGCCGACATCCGGACGGATATCCCGATCATTTAAAAAATTGACATCAAGGCTATACATATCACCATGCCTCCCGTAAACCCAAACCAATGACTACACCCAAGCCCGGTCGTAGCACTTCGGGAATCTCTTCATTCACCTCTAGCGACAGTGCTGCAATCGGGTCAACTTGACTGGCAGGCAAGCTCAACCGCTGCGAGAAAAACTCGTCAAGCTGACCAATGGCACCACCCGGCCCAGCCAACAATAGCTGAGCCACCTCTAACTCTTCACCCTGATTTAGATAAAAGTCGATCGACCGCCGTAGCTCGTCTGCCAGTTCCCCCAACACCCGCAGCATGGCTGCCGTACCGGGGTTGGTTCCGCCCATTTGAGGCACCCCCACACTGTCCATGGGAGCCACCGGAATCGTCATGCCCTGCAGCAGATCTGTATTGCGCGAGGGCGGCAGGTTCATCGCGCGGCTCAGGGCCGATTGGATCTGATAAGTCCCAATGGGAACGGTCCTGGAAAACTGGGGAACGCCGTCAACAACGATGGAAATTTCGGTACTCTCAAATTCAATGTCCACGATCGCCACTGCTTCCTGGGGGGTGAACTGGCGCAGCTGTTCCCGCATGGTGCGAATGAGGGAAAAACTCGTAATTTCCAGCACGTTCACATTCACCCCAGCTTGTTGAAAGGTATCGAGGTAGATGTCTGTCACTTCCTTACGGGTGGCTACGAGAAGCACCTGGACCTTCTCAATCCCGTCTTCATCAACAAAAAAGCCCAGCTTCTGGTAATCAACATCAGCCTCCTCGCGGGGAAAAGGCAGATAAAGCCCTGCCTCCTGGTTTAAGACCATCTCCCGCAGCTCGCGATCGTCTAGCTCTGCCGGAACGGGAATGATGCGGGTGACCGTATCGCGTCCACCGGGAATGGCTGTTGCTGCTGTCCTGGCCTTAATCTTGTGCTCGGCCAGGACGGACTGGAGAATTTCGGCCATCGCTGGTGCATCAACGATTTGCCCCTCTTGAAAGACTCCTTCTGGAACTTCGGCGGAAGCTAAGTGCAACAGTTGATAACCTTGACCTTTTCGCTTAATCTGGGCGACGTTGACTCGCTCGGGGGTTAGTTCAATACCGATCCCCTTCGATTTCTTGGAAAACAAACTGGTAAGGGAGTTAACCACGACCGTATGCCTGCTTCAAATAATGATGGATAAAA
>JAYKGU010000155.1:0-3381 GCA_035285585.1 Synechococcales cyanobacterium | reverse complement strand
AGGTAATTAAAAGGTTAAGGGCCGGGCGATCGCCCGGCCCTTAACCTTTTAATTACCTTCAGTTGATATGTTAAGTTCGGTGACGAGTGCCCGAACGCTTGCCTGGGCTAATTTCTCCTTATCAAGAGAAATAGTTGATCGCTCGCCTTTTGGGACTCATGCTGTGCGCGCTTGCCTCCAGGGTGTTCTGTTTCGCCGTCCAGTTAACCGCAACCTACTATTTCCAGCCCACTGCTTATTCATTGACTATGAGCGCACTCCCTTCGGATGGGGCGATCGCACCAGATCCCAATATCCATTTGCCCCTCGCTCTGGTGTGGCGCGATCGGTTCATATACGGGGTCCTCTTGCTGGCAGCGTTGGTTCCAGTGAGTGGCGTTGCTGTAATCTTTGTCGTCTTTGCCTACCAAGCGCTCCTGTTTTTCCAGGCAATTCCCATCTGGCAGTTTTTCACCGACACCCAGTGGGCACCCTTCTTTACCAACCAGCGGCTAGGGATTGTCGTCCTGGCCAGCGCCACCCTCATGGTCACGGCGATCGCCATGCTGGTGGCTGTCCCCCTGGGGGTGGCGGCGGCGATCTACCTGGCAGAATATGCGTCTCCTGCCCTGCGCCGCTTCCTTAAACCCAGTCTGGAAGCCCTGTCGGGGGTGCCCACTATTGTCTTTGGCTACTTTGCCCTGCATTTTGTAACCCCCCACCTGCAGAACGTGATTCCTGGCCTATCCAGCTTCAACGCCTTGAGCGCTGGGCTGGTAACCGGGGTTTTGATTGTGCCGCTGATCTCCTCCATGAGTGAAGATGCCCTCCGCAGCGTGCCCCGTTCTCTCCGAGATGGGGCCTATGCTATGGGGTTTACCCGCTGGGAAGTGATTCAAAATATCGTCGTGCCGATGGCCTTACCAGGGATGATCGCCTCTTTTACCCTGGCGGCCTCCCGTGCCCTCAGCGAAACCATGATTGCCGCGATCGCCGCCGGACAAAATCCCCGGCTTACCCTGAACCCGTTCACCTCCGTTGAAACCATGACCGGGTTTATTGTGCAGGTCAGTCTGGGTAACGTATCATCAGAGTTTGCCTTTCACACCATCTTCACGGTGGGGTTGATGCTGTTTATCCTCACGCTGGTGCTCAACCATCTGGGGCTATGGCTGGTGAGGCACTACCAGCGCCTGATGGCGAGTTTGCAGATTCCCAAGGTAGAAGCTGCCCTTAAAGAAGCGGCGATACCATCGCTACCAGAGACGCTGACTATCGGAGCTTCAGTTACTCTGCCCTCGCCCCCGCTGACGGAGCCTCCAGGAGCAGTCAATCGTCACCTGGTCTGCCGCTACTGGGTTAATCATTTGGTGGGTGGGTTGGGGCTGGTAGCTGCCTGCATTGGTGTCTTTATCCTGGGGCTGCTGGCTCTGGTCGTGTTGCGAGATGGATTTGCCCGTTTGGACTGGCAGTTTCTGACCAGCTCTATGTCACGTAATTCAGATGAAACCGGCATCTGGATTGCTCTCCAGGGAACGATCTGGATTTTGAGCCTGACGGCGGCGATCGCCTTTCCCATCGGCATTGGGGCCGCCATTTTTTTGGAAGAGTACATGGCAGACGGGTGGCTGAGTCGCTGGCTGGAGCTAAACATTGCCAATGCGGCGGCGATTCCATCGATTATCTATGGTCTGCTGGGGCTGTCGCTCTTCGTGCGGCGCTTCGAAGGAATTACGGGTGGTTCCAGTATTCTCTCTGCGTCCCTGGTGCTCAGCATGATTGCCCTGCCGGTGCTGATTGTGACGGCTCGATCGGCGCTCCGGGCAGTGCCCGCTGACCTGCGGCAGGCGGGATACGCGGTGGGCATGTCGCGCTGGCAGGTTGTTTGGTCCATCGTTTTACCCACAGCTCTACCCGGCGTGCTAACCGGAGTACTGCTGGCCTGGTCGCGGGTGGTGGGGGAAACCTCTCCCCTGATTGCCATTGGGGCCTCCGCCTTTGTTAGCTACAGCCCTTCCTTTTCGCTGGCAGGGCTACAGAGTAAATTCACAACCCTACCCAGCCAGATTTTCTTCTGGTCGGTGCGTTCCCAGCCAGACTTTTTGGCTAATGCGGCGGCAGCGGCCATTGTGCTCTGCTGGGCCGTACTGGTCATCAACGTGGTTGCCGTCTTACTGCGCGATCGCGTCCGCATCCACCCATGAGTTACTCTAGCCAAACTCAGTAAATGTCTATGACCCTGCAGTTTTCTCCCATTACCCGTCCACTCAGTCCACCCCGCGCTGACATACCCGACCCAGTGCTGCTTCGGTTTGACAAAGTCTCGGTGTTTTACCACGGTATTCCCGCGATCAAAGATATTTCGCTGTCGATTTATCGCCATCAGATTACCAGTTTTATTGGGCCATCGGGGTCGGGGAAGAGTAGTCTGCTGCGGTGCTGCAATCGGTTGAATGACTTGATTCCCCACGCTACCGTGACGGGCCATCTCTATTTAGAAGGGAGCAACATCAACAGCCTCAGTGATGTGGCCCTGCGGCGTCGGGTAGGCATGGTGTTTCAGCGGCCTAACCCCTTTCCCAAGTCCATTTACGACAACATCGTCATGGGGCTACGGGTCAACGGCTTTCGGGGAAATGTGGATGAACGGGTAGAACAATCTCTCCAGCAGGTGGGGCTGTGGCATGAGGTAAAGGACAATCTGCGGCGGAGTGCGCTCCACCTGTCCCTGGGGCAGCAGCAGCGACTGTGCATTGCGCGGGCGATCGCCCTGGGGTCGCGGGTACTGCTGATGGATGAGCCTTGTGCGGCCCTTGACCCGATTTCGGCGGAGCGTATCAACCAGCTGCTGAAAGCCATGAAGCATGAGTATACGATTATCATCGTGACCCATAACCTTAAGCAAGCGGCAATGGTCTCAGATCGGGTGGCCTTTTTTAACGTGAAGAGCCAGGGCGGCCAGCGGGCAGGACACCTGGTAGAGGAGGGAGCGGTGCCCGGCATCTTTATGCAGCCCAGGTATGACGCTACTCGCAACTACCTTTACTATCAAACTTTAGTAGACACCTGATGCAAGACGCCCAAAAACCGAAGCAGGGGCAACAAGAAAACCCCCGTCTTAAGCGGGGGCAACACAACCATCAGGGTGCAGCCTTAGAGTGCCCAAATTATTTCTGGTGCGATCGCCCGTACAAAAATCTTAGGCGTTGCTGAACCTGGGTACAAACCCTTTAGGGGCAAATAGCTATTTGTCCGAACCGTGCTACTGACCTGATTGACTGAACAAAAGTTTTAATGTAGGTTGGCGTTGAGCAAAGCGAAACCCAACACCAGCGAGGGTTGCGTTGGGTTTCGCTAGCGCTCTACCCAACCTACAGCAAAATGACAGCAGAACGAGGGTTT
>JAYKGU010000154.1:0-44617 GCA_035285585.1 Synechococcales cyanobacterium | reverse complement strand
GATAGATGCCATTGCACAGCGGGTGGTGGCGGTGGTGGAGCGGCGGGTTGGGAAGGTGGTGGTGCCGGTTGGCCACTGGGCTGCGGAGCATTGGGCTGCATAGCATTCATGAACTGCTGCCCCATCGCTAACCCCATTCCAAAATCCAAACCAGGATTTCCCCGTCCGGAAGGATTTTCGGCAGAAGCTTCGATGGCATTGGCTGCCTGGTATTGGGTGTACTGCTGCATGTTGCCGAGGATGCCCATGGCGTTGCGGCGATCGATAGCCTGCTCCACCTCCGGCGGCAGGGAAATGTTCTCGACATAGATGCGCTGTAGCTCCAGTCCGAAGGATTGAATGTCGGCCTGGATGCTCTGGCGGATGGTTTCTCCAAATTCCTGATAGCGTGCCGCAAAGTCCATAAAGGCGGTGTTGGACTGGCCCACCCAGGTGGCAAAGCCCGTGAGGATCATGTTGCGAATTTGATCCTGGATTTCGTCAATTTGAAATAGGCCGTCGGTGCTGACAATTTGCTCCAGCATCCGCTCCGGGGCGGCCACGCGGAAGGTGTAGCTGCCATAGGCCCGCAGCCGCACCATACCCAGTTCTGGGTCGCGCAGGGTGATGGGGTTGGAAGTGCCCCACTTCAGGTCAGTAAAGACTTTGGTATTGAAGAAGTACACTTCAGCCTTGAAGGGGGAGTTGAAGCCGTACATCCAGCCCTGGAGGGTGCTGAGAATGGGCAGGTTTTGGGTGACGAGTTCGTATTGCCCCGGACCAAATACGTCGGCAATCTGCCCCTGGTTGACGAAGACCGCCTTCTGGCCGGGGCGCACGATGAGCTGGGCACCCATTTTGATTTCGTTTTGAAAACGCTCAAATCGATAGGCGATCGTGTCGTTTGACTGATCGAGCCACTCGATGATGTCAATTAATTCGTTTCGAAGCCTTTCGAAAAGTCCCACGGGTGATCTCCAGGTTTGCTAGGGTGTCCACCGTTGCCATGCTAGCCTGCTGCTGCGGTTGGCTGCCGCTTACGCAGTCAAAAAAGCAACAGGCATAGCTTTCCCTAGCGTACCCAGGGCGATCGCCCCCTTCCCAAAGCTTGATAGTTTTTCACAAAGCACTAACGGGTGGGCATCACCCTGGCCAGCACGGTGTAGATGAGAATCGCCACCACAATGCCATTAATCGGCACAATGCCCCAGGAGGCCTGGGAGGAGAGGTAGGCGATCGCCGAAGCCACCACATAGGCAATGATGCCCGCCCAGTTAAACGCAGGCTGGGGGGTGTTCAGGTCGGGAAACTGGCCCCGTCGGTGGAGCCAATAGTCGGCCACGATGATACCGCCAATGGGGGGAATGAAAGTGCCCAGCAGAATCAAGTAGCTCACCAATTGTTCATAAATACCGCCCCAGGCCAGAATCAGCGCAAAGGTGGCTCCGCCCAACACCAGCAGGGTGCGTTTGCTGGTGCGAAACATATTGGATCCAGCAATGGAAAAGGCGTAGATGGTGTTGTCCTGGGTGGTCCACATATTCAGGAAAAACAGCACCAGGCCGCCGATGACCAGCCCTTGCTGGGCCATCACTTTGACAATGTCCGGCTCGCCATAGACCTTGGCACAGAACGCCCCGCTGAATATGAGAAAGCCATTGCCCAGGAAAAAGGCAATCAGGGTGGCGTAAAAGCCAACGGTGGGTGATTTGGCAAAGCGGCTCCAGTTGGTGGACTGGGTGCCGCCGGAAATAAAGGTGCCCACGATGATGGTGATGGCGGCACCGAGGGGGAGCGGGTCGCCCAGATCTACGGCCTGAAGTCCCGCCAGCCCGCCCACGTCGTTGGAGGCGATCGCCAGACTCCACACCATCAGCACAATCATGGCGGGCACTGCTACCCGGCTGAGCCAGTCCATCGCTTTATAGCCAAAGTAGGCAGTGGAGCAGAAGGCGTAGGTGAAGAAGAGGATGATCAGCCAGTTCCAGGATTCGGGGACGCCCGCCAGCACGTTCAGCAGCTGGGCCATCAGGGCCGACCCCCAGGCATACCAGCCCACCTGGGTGAATCCCAAGATGAAATCTACCCAGCGGGAGCCAACGTTGCCGAAACTAAAGCGGGCCATGAGGACGGTTGTCAATCCGGTTTTGGCGGCAATAAAGCCCAGGGTGGCGGCGTAGAGTCCCAAAATCAGGTTCCCCAGCAGAATCACGCCCAGGAGCTGGGGCCAGAAGCGAAAGGAGGGGCCAACCAGCCCTCCGGCGAACAGCGTCCCGGAATAAAGGGTGAAACCGACCAGGATTGGGGCCAGTGACCAGAAGGGTTTGCGGGCATCCGCAGGAACGGCACTCAGGGGGAAATCCTCACTCCGCTGAGCGCCTCTGGCAGCGGGGGGTTCGGTGGTTGTGGTCATAAAGAAGGCAAATGTATAGACAGCACTTCAATCCCATCACCTCACGCCCCTCCAGAAAGTTTGCCGGGATACAGTTCGCCGAGATACAGTTTGCCGAGGTACAAAAGTTGGCGGCCCTGCGGAATCTTGGCAGTCGGGCGGGAATCTTAAGTATGGAGACTTTACTGGTCTTGCTTTATACCTGATTTCTGCCCAGTCTGCCAGGAGGTTAACCGATGGCTGTGCGGTCGTGTCTCGGAGGAATGCTGTTTGGTTCTGTGTTTGTAATTGCCGGGGTGGGAGTCGCTCTGCTGATCGGCAAGCAAACGGTTCTGGCCTGTTCCCGCATCGAACCGGCCACCCGTCAAGGAAACTGTGCGCTGACCACCAACGGTTTTTTGGGGTCCGATTCCCGGTCTTTTCTGCTGAGCGAGCTTCAGAGCGCCAGCGTGGCTGAGAAGCGAGACGATGAAGGGGATTTGCTGTACCGCATTGAGCTGCAAACGGAGCGGGGAACGGTGCCCATGAATGAGGTGTGGAGTTCAGGACGGCGGGGCAAGCAGGCGATCGCCAGCGAAATCAACACCTTCCTGCAAACCAGCAATCTTCCAGAACTGAACGTGGATCAGGACGATCGCCCCATGGGCCTCCTGTTCGGCGGCATTTTTTCCCTGGCGGGCGGCGGCATCGTTCTCGGTTCATTAGTTGGCCTGGTGCGGGGCTAATGTCCTAAAAAATAAGTAGAACTGCATTGAAAAACAAAGGTTAGAAAACCGGGGGAGCGCCCCGGTTTTCTAACATGAATTTAATTGTGCTGACCTACTTATACCAACCCTACAGAATGTTGCCGTAATGACCAAAGAATTTCCCATGTTAGATAATGGGAACGGTGGGGTAAGGGGGAAAATCGATGTCAGCAAAAGCGGCCCTTTTGGAGGCGATCGCCGGATGTAACCGGGGCCTACTGGCCGATGAGCGCCAGAAACAGGCGATCGCCGATGCCGTGGCGGCGCTGGAGGTACAATCGCCCCAGCCCCAGCCCCTCAACGCCACGGAACAGCTCAATGGCGACTGGCGATTGCTCTATACCACCAGCCAGGAGCTACTACGCTTTGATCTAATTCCGCTATACAAGCTAGGGCAGATCTACCAGTGCATCCGCATGGCCGAGTCCAAAATCTACAACATCGCCGAGGTGCAGGGATTGCCTGCGTTAGGAGGGCTGGTGAGCGTGGCGGCCTGCTTTACTCCGGTGTCGGAGCGGCGAGTACAGGTCAAGTTTGAGCGGGCGATCTTTGGTCTGCAGCGCTTTGTGGGCTATAAAAATCCCGCCAGCTTTGTGCAGGCCATCGAGGCGGGCCAATCATTTCTGGCTATCGACTTTCCCATCACCCGCGAAGACCAGCAGGGCTGGCTCGACATCACCTATCTGGACGATGACCTGCGCGTTGGGCGTGGTAATGCGGGCAGTTTGTTTGTGCTCACCAAACGATAACCATGGCCACGCCACCGCTATTGCGCCTTTCCCAGGGGCAGCTCAATCTGCTGCAAACCTGTCCCCGCAAGTTTCAGCACGTTTACCTGGATCAGTTGGCTGCTCCCCTCTCCCCCGATGAACAGGCTAAATTGGCCTGGGGAAGCCGCTTTCACCTGCTCATGCAGCAGCGAGAGCTGGGACTACCCACCCGTCTATTTTCGGGTGAACCCGATGCCCTGCAGGCCAGTGTGGAAACCCTGCTGGCAACGATTCCTGAGCGGATCAAAGCCTCTCCAGGCCAGTCGCCGCAGCAGTTTCGCCAGAGTGAGTACCGCCTTAGCCTGGATTTCCAGGGGTATTTGCTCACGGTAATTTATGACCTGATCGTCATCGACCCGCAGGGGGCGGCCATTGTGGACTGGAAAACCTACGCCCAACCACCCAAGCGCATCTGGCTGAAAGACAACTGGCAAACCCGTCTCTATCCATTTGTCCTCACCGAAGTGATGGGGATTGCCCCGGCCAGGGTTTCCCTCACCTACTGGTTTATTCCCCCCGGTGGCTCTGGCTCTCAGCCGCTCCAGTCCATGCGGTTTGACTACGACGACTCCCAGCACAGGGCCATCCGGATGGAATTGACCCAGCTACTTCAGCAGCTCACGGTTTGGATTCAGGACTACCAGCGGGGCGTCCCCTTTCCCCAGATTCCGCCCAGTGCCCGGTGTGACGCCTGCCAGTTTGCCCAGCGGTGCGATCGCCACCCCGATTCGTCAGATGCACCCCGTCCGTCGCTCCCCCAGCCATCGGAGATTGAGGAGGTGGCGTTGTAGGATGGGCAGCGATGTCCCTGTGGATTAGAACTGCTTGGATTCGAGGGAGGCATTGCGAAACTTCCAGGCCTGCCCCAGGAGGCGCACCCAGTTGCGCTGCACCTGTTTGGGGGTGCAGTTGAGCAGCTTGGCAATTTGCTTGTCGGAGGGGGGATGAACCTCGGTTTCATCAAACTGCCGGGTCTTCAGCTCCAGCAACCGGCGCTGCTGGGGAGAAAGCTCCTGCAAAAACTCGGCCCACTGCTGCTGCGACATACCCAGATTTTGATCCAGGTCGGCACCCAGCCACTGATGCACCATCCGCCAGTGGTGGGAGCAGGCAAACTTTTCCACGTGGTATTTGAACCGCTGCTGGAGATAGTCCCGCTGCCGGGGAGTCAGATTCAGCACGGCGTCAATTTCCGGAGCCGACAGGTCTTCCAGTTTCAGGGTCAGGTAGTTGACGCAGTCCGTCTGGCCCTGGTCTTCCAGGTAGCGAATTAGCTCGGTGACGACGCGATCGCGCAAGACTGATTCCGACGGATCGATGGTGTTGATCACCATTTGCTCGCGCACCTGCTGAACGACCGGAGAACGATTGTGCATCTCAGCCTCTTCGCTCTTGGCGGATTCAATGGCCAGCTCAATGTCCATGGACGTTTCCGACGGTTGGCGCTGGGAAAACGCCTGGGCACGCAGCACGATGAGCTGCTGGTTGCGCCGTCCGGGGAGGGTGATGCGCCGCTTGGCGTACTGCTCGGTAAAAGCCATGTACTCCGCCAGCTCAATACGGGTTTTGGGAGAATAGTCTTCCGGTAGCTCATTTTCCCGCCGGAAGCTTTTCAGAACCTCGATGTAAAACCCCTGCAGAAAGTCTTCAATCAAGCCATAGCGGGCCTGAAACCCGAAGTTACCCTGACCAGGCGCAATATGGCGATAGACCATGGCACTGAGGTTGCTGTGTAGCTCCACCCGACCCCGGCGGGAACCCAGGCGGTAATACGTCAAACACTTTTGCACCCGATGCTGGGCCAGGGTTTGCTGCCATGCTTTGATGCGACCGGACGCCTGGATGCGATCGCTCTTGCTGCAAATTCGCTCGACCTCCCTGGCCAGCCGAGCCGCCACCGCCCTGACGTTGGCAGAAATGGAGGTGATTTCTTTGCTAAATTCCTGAGTCAAAAATTCGGACAGGGGTGCGCCAGACACGGCGGCTGGCTCAACGGGAGTCAGCGGTTCGGTTGGCACAGCGGCGGTTGGCGTGGACGCACTCGGATCATCGCTGTAGGACTGTACAGACTTGATAGGTTCAGCATTCATGGTTTGACCTTTGGTGATGCACGAAGGTGACGACGCACAGCGGTCGTGGAGGCGAGCCAGAGAAGCCTGCTTCCGGAGTGAGTCGCCCTCGTTGACCGTCTCCTTGACTGTAGGAAATGGTGGCAATGGCCAGGGATGGCAATGTGTCACTCTCGTAAGTAACTGTCCAGATGCGGTGGCAGGGTTGCTTTAGCCCTGGCGCAGACGGGGGACATAGGGAAGGTTCTCAGGCCTGGGCGATCGCCCCAAAGACAGCCGTCATCACGCTTTGATAGATCTCTTGCCAGTGACATCGGGTTTCCTAAACAGATTTCGGCTCAGCCGCCGAAAAAAGGACGCTCAGCCAACTGGTTCATCCACCCCCATATCGGCCCAGGCGATCGCCGCTTCCCACCCCCGCCCTTTGCGGATGATGGTGGGGCTGGCCTCCGTCAGATCGAGAATGGTGGACACCTCGTATCGCATGGGCTGTCCGTCGTCAATCAGAATATCGACCTGGTTCTCAAAGGAATCGAATAACTCTGCCTGGGAGATGGGTGCATCGGCGGGCATCACTGAGGTCAGGGCCGACGTGGAAATGATGGGGTTACCAATGGCCTGCAGCAAAGCCTGACAGAGGGTCTGGTCGGGAACGCGAATCCCGGTGGTTTTGCGCTTGGGGTTGACAACCAGTTTGGGCACCAGCTTGGTGGCGGGCAGCAAAAAGGTGTAAGGGCCTGGAATTAAGCGACGAATGAGGCGATAGGCGGCGTCAGTTACATGGGCGTATTCAGAAATGTTGGATAAGGACGAGCAGAGGAAGGTCAGAGGTTTGTCGCTGGACAGTTGTTTAATTTGGCGAACTCGGGCGATCGCTGACTTAACATTGAGATCGCAGCCGATGGCATAAACCGTATCCGTTGGATATAACATAATGGCTCCATCGCGGAGAGCATCCCTGATTTCCTCTATTCGGCGCACCTGGGGAGTATCCGGATGAATTGTGTAAACCTTTGCCATGATGCCAGCCCTAACCCGACCTGTTATCTCCTCACCTATATTCACGCATTATGACCAAGCTTGCCTACCTGGACTGTCCAACGGGAATTGCGGGCGATATGTGCCTGGGAGCGCTGGTGGATGCGGGGGTTCCCCTTGAGTATCTGACGACCCACTTAAAGCGGCTGGGCATCAGCGATGAGTATCACCTCCGGACGGAAACGGTGCTGCGCCAGGGGCAGCGGGCCACAAAGGTTTGGGTAGAAATCCACAGCCCGGCTGTCGCGAGTCATCCCCATGCAGATCATTCCCACGGCGATCATTCCCATGGCGATCATTCTCATGGCGATCACTCCCACGGCGATCGCCCCCACACAGGCCCTGCCCCCCAACACGACCCTGCCTACCCCCAGGGCACCCGCCACCTGCCGGAGATTGAGCAGATGATCCTGGCCGCCACCCTGCCCCAGCGGGCCGAATCCTGGAGTCTGGCGGTTTTTCGCCAGCTTGCAGCGGCGGAGGCGGCGGTTCATGGGATTGCGGTGGATCAGGTGCATTTCCACGAAGTGGGCGCTACGGATGCCATTGTCGATATCGTCGGTACCTGCCTGGGGCTGGACTGGCTGGAAATTGACCACCTCTACTGCTCTCCCCTGCCGATGGGTGGGGGAACCGTGCGGGCCGCCCACGGACGCCTCCCCGTGCCCGTCCCCGCCGTGCTGCAACTCTGGCAAATGCGCCAGGTGCCTATTTACGACAACGGCCTCCAGCGGGAACTGGTAACGCCCACCGGGGCAGCGATCGCCACCACCCTGGCCACCGCCTTTACCCCCCCACCAGCCCTGATCCTCCAGCAGGTGGGCCTGGGAGCTGGAACCCTGGATTTGCCCATTCCCAACATTTTGCGGCTGTGGATAGGCGAGGCGATCGCCCCTACCATTTCTAACGCCGCCTCCACCCACATCCACCCACCCATCCACCCACCCATCCACCCATCCACCCACCCACCCATCCACCCACCCACCGCCCCTCCCGAAGAAACCATCACCCTCCTGGAAACCCACCTCGACGACCTCACCCCCCAGGCCATCGGCTACCTGTTCGACACCCTGCTGGCCGCCGGAGCGCTGGATGTTTTCACCCAGGCGATCGGCATGAAAAAGTCCCGCCCTGGGGTTTTAATCACCGTCATCTGTCGTCCTGAGAAGGTCGCTACCTGTCGAGACATTTTGTTTCGCGAGACGACCACCCTGGGCATTCGGCAGCGCTGCCAAACCCGCACGGCCCTTCACCGGGAGTTTCAGCAAGCCCAAACCCCTTACGGCCCGGTGCAGATCAAGGTCGCCCGCTACCATCCAAATGCTGTCCCCGTTAACGTCCATCCCGAATATGAGGACTGCGCCCGACTGGCACGGGAACAGCAGGTGCCCTGGCAAAGGGTTCATCAAGCGGCTTTGCAAGCCTGGTATGGGCAGTCCCTCTAATGCGCTTTGTGCCTTGAGCTACGATTTGCCGCCCCCCAATTCGTGACAATGGGCCTCAGTTCCGCTAAACACTGGTTTTATGAATCTTTCTACCCTTGAGCCAGGGCGGCTCACCATTGGGGCCAGCGACTTTGATGCCCGTCCGATGACCTATGTGGAAAATGGGCAGCGCCTGGGTTACGAGCCGGACGTAGCACGGGCGGTCTGCGCCAGGCTGGAGCTGGAGCCGGTGTGGCTGAACCTGCCCATGGAGAAGTTTTATCTGTCCCTGCACGCCCATCAGTGCGACGTGGTCTGGTTCAATCAAGCGATTACGGACGCTCGGCTACAGCACAGCCGCTTCACGCGCCCCTACGGCATCTTTGATGAGGCGATTCTTGTGCGGGCTGACAGCGAGATTCATTCAGCCACAGACTTGTCTGGGCTGAAGCTGGGCGGCCTGGCCGACAGCACCAACATCGAGCTGGGGGAGCAGTTTGCTGGAGCGGAGCTGGTGCCCTTTCCCGGTAGCGATCAAGTATTGCCGGAAATGTTGGCGGCCTTGCGGGCCGGGGAGATTGACGCCCTGGTGGACGACGAGCTGGTGCTGATTACGGCAGCGGAGGCCGACCCCAGGCTGCGCATTGCCTTTACGGTAGAAACCCGCCATCGGTTTGCGATCGCCCTCCCCCCCACCAGTGAAAATCTCCTCACCGCCCTCAACCAGGCCCTGGACCAGCTCGAAGCCGACGGCACCCTGGAAAAGCTCTGGAAACACTGGATTCCCTGGCGTCCATTCCCCTTTGCCTGAGGGCAAAGTACCCCATGCTGAGGCCTTGAACAAATTAGGAATCCAGAATCCAGGAGTCAGAATTCAGGAGGATTCTGGGTTCTGACTCCTGACTCCTGAATTCTATCTTTGGAAAAGCTTCCCGCTTTAAGCTGATGCCCCAAGATCTTTTAATTCAATCACCCCAGCAGTTCACAGACATTCCCCAGCCCCTGGGTCAGGTGGTGGCGGAGTATCGCATCCCTGCATCAACGGCGATCGCCTACTCCGTTAAAGCCGGTCAATACATTCAAATCATTGACGTAGAGGGTAGCCAGTGTTCGGACTTTCTTGCCTTTGCCGGGAAGGGCTACCGGGAGGAACTGGACGGCACCGTCACCCGCACGCTCCTGGGGCTGGCCATGCCCAAAGCCGGGCTGCATAGCAAGTACTTCTCCCAGGCCATGCGTCCCCTGGTGGAGGTGGTTCAGGATACGTGCGATCGCCACGACAGCTTTCTGCTGGCCTGCACCCGCAAGTACTACGAAGACGCCGGTTATCTGGACCATCCCAACTGTAGTGAGAACTTCAACCAGGTGCTCGCTCCTTACGGCATTGCCCCCCGTCCGGGATGGCCTGCGGTGAACTTCTTTTTTAATACCTCAGTGGAGGAGGGAGGGGCGATCGCTGCGGCGGAATCCTGGTCCCGTCCCGGCGACTACGTGCTGCTCAAGGCCCATCAGGATCTGCTCTGCGCCAGCTCCGCCTGCCCCGACGACATCGACCCGGTGAACGGCTGGCACCCTACACCCGTCCACATTCGCATCTACGCAGCGTCAGAAGACTTTCCCAGGGCGATGGGTCGCCGCGTCGCCCCCGATCTACCCCTGCGCCTCACCCAGGACAGCGCCTTCACGCCCCGTATCCGAGCGCTGACGCAAAATTTGGCGGAATACAGCGGATTCTGGGTGCCCCTGGGCTATCCCCACCAGGGCGACCAGGCGGAGTACTGGGCCTTGCGGCAGCGGGTGGCGCTGATGGACCTCTCGGCCCTGCGCAAATTTGAGGTGAGTGGCCCCGATGCCCTTGATTTGCTCCAGTGGGCTTTCTCCCGTAACGTTGCCAGGCTTGACGTGGGCCAGTCCGCCTATGGCTGTTTGCCCAATCCCCACGGCGGCATCATCGACGACGGCATCGTGTTTCGCCTGGGGGAATCTGCCTATCGCTACGTGGGCAACTGCGATACGGACGGACTTTGGCTGCAAAAGGTGGCGCAGCAAAAGGGCTTTGTCGCTGAAATCAAACCCAGCAGCCATCGATGGCACAATCTGGCCCTCCAGGGGCCTTGCTCGCGGGAGATGCTGCTGCCGCTGGTGGAAGTAGATGCTCAATGGAATATCGCTGATTTGAGTGAACTCAACTACTTTCGCTTTGTCACAGGCCGCATTTGCGGCATTCCCGTGCTCATCTCCCGCACCGGCTACACGGGCGAACTGGGCTATGAGCTGTTCGTGCATCCAGAGCGGGGGGCGGAGCTGTGGGACGTGCTCATGCAGGCGGGCGTGGCCTACGACCTGCTGCCCCTGGGGATGCAGGCCCTCGACCGTGCCCGCATTGAGGCTGGCCTGCTCGCCGCCGGACGGGAATTCAATGACCTGATCTCTCCCTACCAGGCGGGGATTGGCTGGAGCGTGGCCCTGAAGACCAAGCCCGAATTCATTGGCCGTCCAGCTCTGGAAAAATTGCAGGAGCGATCGCCCTTCGTCGCCGTGGGGCTGATGCTGGAGAGCAATGAGGTGGCCTGCGGCGGACAGTGCGTCTATCCGGTGGGCGATCGCTGGCGGGTCGGTCACGTCACCAGTGGCACCTTTTCACCGATTCTGAACCGCAGTATCGCTCTGGCCCAGGTGGCTCCGGAGTATGCCCAGCCAGGAATGGCGCTGGAGGTGGGGCTGATGGATGGGGTGAAGCGGCGGGTCTGTGCCCAGGTGGGGCCGCTGTCGCTGTACGATTCGACGAAGAGTCGGGTGAGGGGGTAGGGGATTTTGGATTTTGGATTTGGGATTTTGGATGGTTGTGGGTTGTGGGACTTTGCGGGGGGGGATGGGTTGCAGGGGGCGATCGCCCTTTTCTCGCCCAGTATTTCCCATCTCGCTCCCTTTCAGTCTTTGACAATGATGTTCGATCAGCAGCCGTGTGTGGTGCTGCGGCTTTGTGAGAATAACTTTCGCGTGGTTTTGCCCGCAGGGGTAGCCTTTGATCGGGTTGTTACCAATCTGGGGCTGAATGTCTGGGTTAAACCCTGCCAGACGGCTACTTTCATTGTGCCAGTGGCGTCGGGTCTGGGGCGGTTGGCTCAAATCGCTACGACGAAACCCCTATTTACCCTTGATCCGTTTCCGTGCGATCGCGCCGTTCCCGCCCGTATCGATGGCAGGGCAATTCTGGCCTGGCACCACCTTTGGGAGGGGCAGCCCCGACTCCTCATTCAAACCGCTAATGCCGATGTTGACCTGATTCAGGGGGCTTTTGCGGCCAGTGTTTGCACTCCGGGTATTACTGTGTGATGAATTAAAAATGTTGATGCTGCCATCCCCACGGTGGGGGCAAATGGCCCTTTGCCCCTACGGGGTTTGCGCCTGGATGCTTTGTATCGCTCCTAACAGAAATACCTGGGGAAACGCAGTACAAACCATACATTATTAAAACAAAACAAAGGATTGCCATGCCTTCTCGTGTTGCCGTTATTGGTGCGGGGCCTTGCGGCCTTTCCCAGCTTCATGCCTTTGAACAGGCTCGCCTCAAGGGAGCTGAGATTCCAGAGCTGGTGTGCTTTGAAAAGCAGTCAGGCTGGGGCGGACTGTGGAACTACACCTGGCGCACGGGGCTGGATGAATACGGCGAACCCGTTCACGGCAGCATGTATCGCTACCTGTGGTCGAACGGCCCCAAGGAGTGCCTGGAGTTCGCGGACTACACCTTTGATGAGCACTTTGGCCAGCCCATTCCTTCTTTTCCGCCCCGTGAAGTGCTCTACGACTACATCATCGGTCGGGCCAAGAAAGAAAGCCTGGAGCGCTATATCCGCTTCAGCACCCCGGTGCGCTACGTTGAATTTGACGAAACCAGTCATCGGTTCAAGGTGCGGGTGAAGAACCTGGAGGCCGATCGGGAGTACACCGAGGACTTTGATTATGTAATTGTTTGCACAGGGCATTTCTCCGTGCCCCAGCTCCCAGTCTTTGAAGGGATCGACCAGTTTCCTGGACGGGTTCTCCACAGCCACGACTTTCGTGAGGCCCGCGAGTTTGCAGGGAAGGACTTGCTGGTGGTGGGCAGCAGCTACTCCGCTGAAGACATTGCCCTGCAAACCTACAAGTACGGGGCCAACTCCGTGACCATCAGCTACCGCACGGCACCGATGGGCTTTCAGTGGCCGAGTGGTATTAAGGAAGTGCCGCTACTGACCCACCTGAAGGGCAAAACCGCCTACTTCAAAGACGGTAGCCGCCAGGATGTGGATGCCATTGTTCTTTGCGTGGGCTATCAGCACCACTTTCCGTTCTTAGCGGATAATCTCAGGCTGAGAACCAAGAATCGCCTCTATCCGGGTTCCCTTTACAAAGGTATTTTCTGGGAAACCAATCCCAAGCTGATGTATTTGGGGATGCAGGATCAGTTCTATACCTTCAGCATGTTTGATGTGCAGGCGTGGTATGCCCGTGATGTGGTTCTGGGGCGGCTTGGGCTGCCTGAGGCAGGGGCGATCGCCCGTGATATGTCTCTCTGGCAGCAGCGAGAAGAGTCTTTGAAAAACACCTTCGAACAAATTGATTTCCAGAAAGACTACGTGGTCGATCTGGCGAATCAGGTCGACTACGCCCCCTGCGACTGGGATATGACCGCTGATCTGTTCAAAGAGTGGGAGCATGACAAGGAGCACAGCATCCTTGGCTACCGCGACAAGTCTTTCACCTCCCCCTGCACGGGCACCAAAGCCCCCATCCATCACACCCCCTGGATTGAGGCAATGGATGATTCCATGGCCTGTTTCCTGGGGAAACAGCCCGTCAGCGTGTCGTAGCCAGGGCTAAATATCCAGGTTTCATGACTTGTTTCACGGTTATTCAAAAATTAGGTATCTGCGGCTACAGAGACGCCAGAGAAACCCCGATTTACTAGCTCAAGGCAGTGGCGGATGCCTCCTTAATTGATGCGGCTCTTTGTAAGTTGGAGAGATCTCTTGTGACTGTAGCTATTTCTAAGCCGGAAACCCTCACCCACCTGGAAGCCTACGTCGCCCAGCCCGAAAGGGCGGATTTGGTGAAACAGGTACGCTCCAAAATCGACGAGCTGGGAATTCAATACATCTACTATCAATTTGTGTCGGTGACGGGGCGGATTACCGGCAAGGGAGTTCCCGCTTCCCACTGGGAGAGCATTGCCGAACGGGGCATCCAGCTCGTTTATGGGGCAATGGCTAACCTGTATCTGGATCGCTACGGCAACTACATCGGCTATGGTCCAGAAGCCTCCGAACTGGTGGCTATCCCTGATCCGGACACCTTCTGCCAACTGCCCTGGGACAAGCGGGTGGCTCGGGTGTTTTGCACCTGTTTCCGTAATCGGGAGGAGCGAGAGAACCCCGGCACTTACCTCACGGCAGACTGTCGGGGGAACCTGCGGCGCATTCACGAGCAGTTCCAGGTAGAGCATGGTGGCCTGCACCTGCGCCACGGCACCGAGCCGGAAATGATGTGGCTGAAGAAAGGGCCGGATGGCAAGCCCGATGGCGGCTTCACCAAGCCCAACTGCTACCACATTGACCAGTTTGAACAGCTCCGTCCGGTGGTGTTGAAGGTCATTGAATACTGCAACGCTATGGGGCTGGACATGATCCAGGGAGACCACGAAGATGCCCCCGGTCAGCTAGAGCTGAACTTCATGTTTGATGATGCTTTGCGGACGTGCGATCGCCTCACCACCTACCGCCAGATCTGCTCCCAGGTGGCCCGTGAGTTTGGGCTGATTGCCTGCTTCATGTCCAAACCTTTCATGGGGCTTTCTGCCAACGGCTGCCACCACAACCTTTCCCTCTGGTATGGCGGTGAAGACCAGGTCAATACGCTCGGCCTTGATTCCCTGCCGGGGATGGCGGGCACTTTCACCTACCGCAAGGGTGGCGAGAATACCTTTCTCCCTGATCCGGACTTGAGCAAGACCAAGCCGGGGCCAATTGGTTTGCAGGCGATCGGTGGGGTGATTGAGCATTTGGGAGCACTGACGGCGATCGGCTGCTCCACCGTGAATTCCTACCGCCGTCTATGGGATACGGGGCTTTGGGCACCCGTGTATGCCGACTGGGGCTTTCAGAACCGTACTTGCGGCCTGCGGGTTTCGGCACCGGGGCGGTTTGAGTATCGGGCTGTGGATTCAATGGTCAACCCCTACCTGATGGCCGGTGCCATCCTCAAAGCTTTTGATGACGGCATCAAGCGCAACCTTGATCCGGGGGAACCGGAGGAGCGCAATTTGTACGAGGCGATGGAAGCGGGCAAGCAGGTGAAGAAGCTGCCCATGTCCCTGGGAGAAGCCCTTCAGCGCCTGGATGAGGACGAGGTGATCAAGTCTGCCCTGCCTGGGGAGATGTATCGGGTTTACACCTGGTATAAGCGGGACGAATGGGAGAAGTTTTTGGCCACCACCACCGAATGGGACACGGAAATGTATCTGGATTGTTTGCCGTAAAAATGCTACTGTGGGCCTTTCCTTTTGTGAGTCTTGATTCTGTTCAACCAGGACGTAGATGAAGCAAACGGATTTTACCGTAGCGATCGCTACTCTTTTCCTCGATTCAAAGATTTAGATTGTTGATGATGGTGGATCCCTCGTGGCTTCCACATTATTTATTGCGTCTTGCTTGACAACATTCACTGTTCCTCACTGCGGTTTTACGGAAGGGCGATCGCCATGGTGCTGCAACAAACTGAACCAAACCCCAGGCAAATTCTGCCTGCCGATGATCTCAAAATCCTCAATGCCCGCTCCGACCTCAAAGGTGGGCTACAGCTCACGGCGCACCTGGCCATCATGCTGGTCAGCGGCTACCTCTGGGCTACTCAGCGAGAACATTGGGCGATCGCCCTGCCCGCCCTGGTGATTTATGGGTTCAGTTTGGCTACTATGTTTGCCGTGGTCCACGAATGCGCCCACCGCACCGCCTTTGCCAGCAACTGGCTAAACGACGGGGTGGGCTGGCTGGCTGGCGTTCTTTCCTTCTACAACACGACCTTCTATCGCCGCTACCACAAGTGGCACCACCGCTACACCCAAATTCCCGGCAAAGACCCCGAGCTGGAAGACCCCAAGCCAACTACCCGGTGGGAGTACCTGTGGCAGGTGAGCGGGCTGCCCTGGTGGCTGGGCAAAATTCAGGGCCACTGGCTGGTGGCGACGGGCAAAACCAGCGAGATGCCCTACATTGCGGAAACGGCTCGCTGCGAGGTGATGCGCTCGACCTGGCTGCAAATGGGCGTTTATGGACTGGCGATCGCCCTTTGCATCATCACTGGACAACCGTGGTTCGTCCTCAACTGGCTGGTGCCCCTGGCCGTTGGCCAACCCCTGCTGCGGATGATCCTGTTGGCCGAGCACTCGGGCTGCTCCCATGACGATAACCCGTTGACCAACACCCGCACGACGCTGACCACCTGGCCCATCCGTTTGCTGATGTGGAACATGCCCTTCCACGCGGAGCACCACCTCTATCCGTCCATTCCCTTCCACCAACTGCCCGCCGCCCATGAGCATCTCAAGGAGAGCCTGGTCCACGTCGATCCGGGCTACATCTCCGTGAATCGCGCCATCTTTGCCAGCGTGGGGCATGCGACGGCATGACCTCTCACCAATCCTTCTCCATCCAGCAGTTTGAACTCCAGTGTGGGGCGGTGCTGCCGGAGGCGACACTGGTTTACCAAACCTATGGGGAACTGGCGGGCGATCGCCGCAACGTCATTCTCTACCCCACCTCCTATGGAGCGCAGCACTCTGATATTGACTGGTTAATTGGGCGCGATCGCATCCTTGACCCAGAGCGCTGGTTCATCATCATCCCCAACCAGTTTGGCAACGGCCTCTCCACTTCCCCCAGCAACAGCTCCCACTGCGCTCTGGCGGAGGATGGCTTCTGGTTCACCCACTTTGACAATATGCGTGCTCAAGAGCAACTGCTGCGCCAGGTCTTTGGCGTAGAAACCCTGGCTCTGGTCTATGGCTGGTCGATGGGTGCCCAGCAAGCCTACTACTGGGGGGCGCACTACCCGGAGCGGGTGGAGCGGATTGCCGCCCTGTGCGGCACGGCCAGGACGACGGAGCACAATCAAATTTTTCTGCAAAGCCTGCGAGCGGCCCTGACCGCCGATCCGGCCTGGAACGGCCACCGCTTTGACGGCATTCCCGACCGGGGCTATCGCGCCTATGCCCGCATCTATGCCAGCTGGGCCGCCTCCCAACCTTTCTATAAGCAGCAGCTCTACCGCCAGTTTGGCTATGACTCCCTGGAAGACTACCTGGTGCGGAGCTGGGAAGCCGCCTACCGCAAGCGCGACCCCCACAACCTGATTGCTATGATCGATACCTGGCTGCGTTGCGATGTCAGCAATACGCCGGTCTATCAGGGGGATTACGTCAAAGCCATGGGGGCGATCCGTGCCCAAACATTGGTGATGCCCGCCACCACGGATCTGTACTTCACTCCAGAAGACTGCGCGGCTGAAGCTGCCATGATGCCCCAGGCCGCCTACCACCCCATTCCCTCCATCTGGGGCCATCGGGCGGGAAACCCGTATCAAAATCCCGAAGATGAAGCGTTCATTCGAACAGCGGTGAGACAACTGCTGGAAAATTAAAGCGGGAAGCTTTCCCGAAGATAGAATTCAGGAGTCACGCCTGATGTTGGTTATCTCAAATCCTTGCGTAGCGAGGGCTTCCAGCTGCGGTGTGACGACACCAGCAAGCAGGATGCTTGCGCTACGGGGCATCCGGTTCCTAATTCGCATTAGACGTGAGTCAGGAGCTGATTGACTGACAAAAGTTTGTGGCCCTCACCCCCAACCCCTCGCCCTCTGGGAGAGGGGAGCCGAACCAATGCTCCTGTTCCCTCTCCCAGAGGGCAAGGGCTAGGGTGAGGGCTTCCGGGCAGCGGTTCGTAAGTTTTGTCAGTCAACCAGGAGTCAGGAGGATTCTGACTCCTGACTCCTGACTCCTGGATTCCTATTTAACCAGGATTCCCTGGCTTAAGCGGATACCCCCGGAGGCGTATTGCTGAAGGGTTTTCCCCCCTAGTTTTACACCTTCTGCTGCTAGGATACCGCTGATTAGATTTTGTTTGAAGAAAGTATTAGAATACCGCTCAGTCCCCTCTGTGTCGCAGGTAACCCTGGGATATGGGCAGGAAAGCGGTTTGAAGATGATAGGCTTTCATTAATTTTAGGAGACTGGCTGGTGGTTGGCTTCATTATTTCCATTCTCATCAACGCCCTGACGTTGTTTATTCTGTCTAAAATTCCGTTGATCGGCATTGAGATTAACAAACCCATTGCTGCCTTTCTGGGTGGTGCCATTATTGGCATTTTTAGCAGCATCTGGAATTTTTTCCCTCAAGTACTTCGCGCTGGTACTTTTATCATTAGTTTGGGACTCATTCCCTTGATTGGCAGCATCATCGTATTTGGGCTGGCCGCCTGGTTGGTAGAAGGGTTCCGCTTGCGTAACGGGTTTTGGAGCCTGATTATGGGGGCGATCGCTTTCACCATTATTAACGCCATCATGTTCTGGCTCTTTAGCTTGATTGGCTTAGTTCCGACTGCCGCTTAATTTCCCTTAAAGCGCCGTTTTTGCTTCCAAGGGGCAGTAAGTAGTTAAACAAAATTACTTTCCAGGGGGTGCGCCCCTCGGCGGTTCGCACCTCCTAGAAAACGTAATCAAAATTGCTCAAGCACTTATGAGAATCTTGCTGGTCGAAGACGATGAGAGCCTGGTTGAAGTTCTCACAAAGGCGTTGTCGCAGCAAAATTACGTTGTGGATGTTGCCTTGGACGGCGCAACCGGTTGGGAGATGGCGCAGGTTTACCCCTACAGCCTGATTCTGCTAGATGTCAATCTGCCTGGTCTGGATGGTATCACCCTGTGCCGCCAGCTCCGAGAGTGCCAGGATCAAACTCTGGTGATGCTGCTCACGGCTCGCGATTCGATTACCGACCGCATTTTGGGCTTGAATAGCGGCGCTGACGACTATGTCATCAAGCCGTTTGATATCCACGAGGTGTCGGCACGCATTCGCGCCCTCCTGCGCCGTGAAGCTACTCTGACGCCCACCTGCTTGACCTGCGGGCAGTTGACCCTCGATCCCAACACGCGGGAAGTCTCCTTTGCCGAACAGCCCCTGCCGGTTAGCCGCAAAGAGTACTTGCTGATTGAGCTATTCCTGCGCCATCAGCAGCGGGTATTCAGCCGCAGCGACATCATCGATCATCTCTGGTCGGCGGAGGAAGATCCGCCCACGGAGGAAACGGTCAAATCCCACATCAAAAGCCTGCGCCGCAAGCTCAAGAAGTTTGATGCCGCCGACTGGATTGAAACCCTTTATGGCCAGGGCTATCGGGTCAACCCCAAGTATCTCGATCCGACGGAGGTTTGGCAGCGCACCCACCAGGCCAGCCTCGACCGGATTGTGTTTCTGGAGTACGCTGTGGCATCGCTTAAGGTGGGGACGTGGGATGAATCGTTGCGATCGCGCTCCATCCAGGAAGCCCATCGCCTATCGGGCACGTTGGCAACGCTGGGCTTTGATCTGGGAGCACAAATTGCCCGCCAGCTTGAGTCTTTGCTGCAGTCTGCAAGTCCCGATCTAACCAACCCTGATCCGCAGATAGTGCATCAGTTTGAGTCGGGGGTGAACGCCCTGCACGCTGCCGTTAGCCAGCCCCAACCAACCCCTCCGCTTCCCGACAAACAGGCCCCGCTGGCCAATGGAGTATCAACTCCTCCCCCGCTTCAGCAAAACCCGCCAAAGGCCCGAATTTTGCAGGTTGACGACGATCCCCAAATGCTTTCTGTGGTCGATATCATCCTCAGCTCGTTTGGACTACAGGTGACGGGGTTGGAGGATGGCACCCAGTTTTGGGCCAAGCTGCAGGCCACCCAGCCCGATTTGCTGATTTTAGACGTCAACATGCCCGCCGTCAGTGGGTTGGAACTGTGCAAGGCGGTACGTCAGCACCCCAGCTGGCACTGGTTGCCTATCATCGTCTTCACTGTTCAGGCCGATGCCGCTTCCGAGCAGCAGGCGTTTGCCGTTGGGGCCGATGACTACCTTTTGAAGCCCATTCAGCCAGAAAACCTCTCCCTGCGGGTGCTCAATCGTCTGCAGCGGTGCCAATCGAGACGGCGATCGCCCATCGACACCACCTCGGTTCTTCAATCTGAATTGACGATTCTTCCGGATGGGTATCTACTTAAGACGGGGCAGTGAGACGCTCAACGCCCCACTGCCCCGTTAGCTTTTCCCCTTTGAGGAGATTTCTGGAAATGCTCCTACCCGACGACGGAGGGGCAAATGACCATTGCCCCTACCAACCGTTTAACCGGGGGTGAATTTTTCCCTGGAAACCTCTTCAGAAGCTACTTGATGAACAACATTTCCTGATAGGTCGGCAATGGCCAGAAGCTGTCAGCAATTTCACCTTCGAGCGCATCGGCATACCCACGAATTTCCTCCATCAGAGGGCGCAGGGTCGTAGCACAATAGCGCATGTGCTCCTCGGTGCTGGCAAAATGGTGCTGCTCCAGCGCCGTACTCAGTTGAGAGGTGGCTACCATCATTGAATTGGTCAGGTCGGCCACTTTCTGAGCGCTTTCTTTTTCCAGGGTGACCCCCAAACCAGCAAGGCTAGAGAGGGTAGACGCTAGTTTTGATAGGTATTCCACAGCAGCAGGATAAATCATGGTTTTCGCCATGCTCACCATCAGCTTGGCTTCCACTTCAATGGAGAGAATGTATTGCTCAGAGTAGACTTCAAAGCGGCTTTCCAGTTCGACCGGGGTTAGCACGCCTGTTTTTTTGAACAGATCTTCAATGTACTCTTCCTTCAGCACAGGCAGGGCATCCGCTGTGGTAGGCAGGTTCGCCAGACCCCGTTCTTCAACCGCCATCTTATGCCACTCTTCAGAATAACCATTGCCTCCAAAGATGACGGCACTGTGCTGCTCCATCACGTCTTTGAGGACGGTGATGATGGCCGTATTCAGCTCGGTGCCCTTGGAAAGCTCATTTTCCAGCCGGTTGCCGACCCAATCAAGGGAGTCGGCCAGTATGGTATTTAACACGATCAATGGCCCAGAAACCGACTGGTTGGAGCCGACAGCGCGAAACTCGAAGCGGTTGCCCGTGAAGGCGAAGGGAGATGTGCGGTTGCGATCGCCCGCATCCTTGGTCAACTGAGGCAATACATCCACCCCCAGATCCAGCACACCTTTCTGCCTGGATTCAGAAACCGTGCCCGTTTTAATCTGTTCAAATACTTCTTCAAGCTGGGTGCCCAAATATACCGACATAATGGCCGGAGGGGCTTCGTTAGCCCCCAGGCGATGGTCATTGCTGGCTGTGGCGATCGCCGCCCGCATCAGTGGCCCATACTTGTGTACACCCCGAATGACTGCGCCGCAGAACACCAGAAACTGGGCATTGTCATGGGGCGAGTCACCCGGATCCAGCAGGTTGCCCTGGGTCGAGTTGCCGACTGACCAGTTAACGTGTTTCCCCGACCCGTTGATCCCGGCAAAGGGCTTTTCATGGAGCAAACACATAAAGCCATGCTTTTTCGCTGTGTGTTTCAGCACCGTCATGATGAGCTGTTGGTGGTCGCTGGCCACGTTTGCCGCCTCAAAGTACGGAGCAATCTCAAACTGCCCTGGTGCAACTTCGTTGTGGCGGGTTTTAGCGGGAATTCCTAGCTTATAGAGGGTTTCCTCCACGTCTTGCATGAAGACCTGCACCCGCTCTGGAATGGCACCAAAGTAGTGATCGTCAAACTCCTGGCCCTTGGCGGGTGCTTTGCCCAACAGGGTGCGTCCCGCCAGCAGCAGATCAGGGCGGAGACTGGCAAAGTTAGCATCTACCAGAAAATATTCTTGCTCAGCCCCGCAGCTAGAGTTCACATGGGCTACTTCATCATTGCCCAGCAGCTTCAAAACCTTGCGGGCGGCCTTATCCATGGCTGCAATGGAGCGCAGCAGCGGCACTTTTTTATCTAGGGCTTCCCCTGTCCAGGAAACGAAAACGGTGGGAATGCAGAGGGTTGACCCATTGTCCGTTTCCATGATATAAGCTGGACTGGTCACATCCCAACCGGTATAGCCACGGGCTTCGAAGGTGTCGCGAATGCCGCCGTTGGGAAAGGAAGACCCGTCTGGCTCTCCTTGAACCAGGACCTTGCCAGAAAATTCTGAAATCACGCTGCCGTCACCCTGCACCGAAATAAAGCCATCATGCTTTTCGGCGGTCAGGTTGGTCATGGGATAGAACACGTGGGCGTAGTAGAGCGCTCCCTTAGCCATGGCCCAGTCTCGCATGGCGGTCGCTACCGCATCGGCGACGGAAGGGTCGAGCTTTTCGCCCGTCACAATGGTCTTCTTGATTGACTTAAAGACCGCCTTGGGGAGACTCGCCTGCATTTTACTGAGGTTGAAAACGTTCTCAGCCCAAATTTTTTCCAACCGCTCTGGAGCCTTGGGGGGCATCAATTCTCGATTCGTAATGTGATGAATTGCCTGAACCCGACTCGAATTTCCACTCATAATATTTTTCCCCAAGAGGCTAACTGCTCGATAATACATAAGGTATTCCCTGCAAAGAGATACCCGCGATACCAAATGCACATCAGTTCGATCATAAAACCTGCCCTCACCTCAGTGAACATGCTAAAACGTCGCTTGATGATGGGCCGGACCTAGAACACTTTAGAATTGCGAATCAGCCAGTAGATGGCTACCAGTAAACGAAATCTACAAAGGTGCGCACCCCGAGCGTCGGGTGTATAAGCAGACACTCAACACCTCAAAACAAAAAATAATTGAAAACAACGAAGCTCCTGATTAGCAAGAATCTCAGAAAGTGGCAAAGACATAGCCTAACCGATTGCAGTATCAACACCTGAAGCTACTTCTGCGTCCCTCACGATCGGTAAATTCTGAGAGCATTTTAATCCAGGTCGTGTACTTGACTGGCGATAGCCTATCCCTGAAGGGTGCTGTTTTGTTGTATTGCAAGCTACATAACTTCACTGAATTCTTCCGGATTGCCACATACGCTCCAGAATGCCTAACTGTGCAATCCCTAGCAAAAGCCCTGTCCCTTAAGGATTTATGATAAACGCCCTTTCGTTCGATATTGAGGAATGGTTTCACCTACTGGGCATAGCGGATGTATCGGATACACGCCGATGGGATACTTTCCCTCAAATTGCTGTCTTTTATATCCATCAAGTACTTGAAACCCTGGAGTGTTTCAATGTTAGAACAACATTCTTCATCGTGGGTTGGATCGCAAATAAGTTGATGCCCCCTCATCCCATCGGGGTATATTTTCCCTTGAGAGGCTTTAAGGAATGCATCGGTTTTCATTTCAACCCCAAAAAAGCATGATAGCGTAAAGCCGGATAGTGAATTTGGGTGAAATCATGCAGAAGCCACTACCAGACCCGCAAAAAAACGATACAAATTCGCATGTCAGCACTTCTGCTATTATCAAGTTTTCAATTGGGTTTGCCACAACAGGCTTGGTGGCGATCGCCCCCCCCACTTTCGCCCAAATCGTCCCCGACAACACCCTGGGTGCGGAGGGATCGCGCCTCACCCCCAATGTGCAGATTCGTGGGGCACTGGGCGATCGCATCGATGGCGGTGCCCTCCGGGGCGTGAACCTGTTCCACAGCTTTGAGCAGTTCAACATCAACGACTTGCAAAGGGTCTACTTTGCTAATCCCGCAGGCATCGAAAACATCCTCAGCCGGGTGACGGGCGACGACGTCTCCGATATCTTTGGCACCCTGGGGGTAGACGGCAACGCCAACCTGTTTCTGCTCAACCCCAACGGCATCATTTTTGGCGAAAATGCCCGGCTGGATATTGCCGGATCGTTTGTGGCCAGTGGGGGCGATCGCTTCACCTTCCCCGACGGCAGCGAGTTCAGCGCCACCAATCCTCAGGCTCCCCCTTTACTCACGGTGAATGTGCCCATCGGCATCCAGTCAGGCGCTCAGCTTCAGGGGAATTTGATTAATCAGGGGCAATTGTCAGTGGGTGATGGACAGATCTTGAGCCTGATGGGGCAGACCGTTTTGCATCAAGGGCAGGTAACGGCATCAGGTGGGGTAGTGCAACTACTGGGCGATCGCGTTGCCCTGTTGGACATGGCCAAAGTTGATGTCTCTTCTGATATGGGGGGCGGTGCAGTTTACATTGGTGGTGACTATCAGGGGTTAGGGAATCTGCCAACGGCCCAACAAACCTATGTCGCTCCCACTGCAGTGATCAGCGCCAGTAGCGGAGTCCGTGGCGATGGTGGTCGGGTCATTATCTGGTCAGATGAAACTACCCGCTTTTATGGTTCCGTTGATGCACGCGGTGGAGAACTTGCTGGCGATGGGGGCTTTGTTGAAATATCGAGTAAGGAAACCCTGGATTTTAATGGATATGTGGATACATCCGCTCCGTTTGGTGTTCCAGGGGTGCTGTTACTTGATCCTACCAATATTGAAGTAGTGGACTTTTTTGAGGCTGAAACCTTTGATTTGGCAGACGTAGATGACGCTGGCGACCTGGATCTGGGGTTGGATGGCGACACCCGCATTGCTGCTGATGCCATTAACTTTGCGCCTGCCAACGTTACCCTCCGGGCAACTAATAACGTGGACGTTAACGCAATTGTTCAAATCTTCTCCCCCGGTGTTGGTCTCACCATCGAAGCGGGCAATGATATTACGCTCAATGAATTTATTGCAACGCTGGGTGAACCGGTGCGTCTGGATGCGGGGGGCGATATTCGCATCATTGGTTTTAACGGTAACGTCTTCTCAAATGGTGGCAACGTTTCCCTATTTGCTGCTGGGAACATTCTCCTTGACGGTAGTGTCGTTGACACGTCTGATATCTTTGGTGGAGATAGTGGCGAAATTCTAGTCAATACGGGTTCCCTGACTCTGCGAAATGGTGGACAACTGATTTCAAACACAGCATTTGCAGGGGAAAGCAATGCAGGAGATATCACTATCACTGCCACTGATGCGGTTTCCATCATCGGGCAGTCGGGAATTTTGAGTAGCGTCAATGCCGGTGCTATGGGGACAGGTGGCGATATTCGGGTGCAGGCGCGATCGCTCTCCCTGTCGGAAGGTGGGCAAATTCAAACAATCCTATTTCGGGGCGACCCGGGTGGGCAGGGTCGCGCTGGAAACATCGAAATTAGTACGGTTGATTCTGTCACTATAACCGGTACAAACCCAATCGGAGGTTTCTCCAGCGGCCTACTAGCTAGCAGCGAGCAGGGTTCCACCGGCCCTGCCGGTAATATCGACGTCACCATTCAAAACGGTACGTTCCGGGTTGCGGATGGGGCGATCGTTAATACGGAAAGCCAAAACGCTGATGCTGGCGGAATCATCACGCTGAATTCGCCTGTAGTGGAGCTGCTGAATGGGGGACAACTGTTAGCCCTGACCAATAACGCGGGAAATGCAGGCAGCGTCACCGTTAATGCTTCTGAGAGAATCACAGTGGCAGGGCGGGATCCTGGCTTCTTCCTCCGTCTCTTGAGTTTCGGCCCAGATTTAGTTCGCAATTTAGGCGAAGAAAGTCTGATTTCGCCGAACGCGATACTTGGTTCGACAGGAAACGCTGGAAATGTTTTCCTGTCAACTGCGGTACTTGAAGTTATAGATAGTGGAAGAATTTTAGTTTCTACTGACGGTGGTGGACTGCCTGGAAACATCACCATTCAGGCTACAGATGTCGTTGAGTTGAGAAATCAAGGATCTCTATCAACTTTTGCCAACCAGCAGTCTAACCCTGGTTTGGGAAATTTGGAGATTCAAACTGGAACCTTGATCGTCGCCGATCAAAGCTTGGCTTCTGTTGCGACCTTCGGCGATGGAGATGCAGGAAATCTCACTATTCGCGCTGAGGATGCTGTCATTCTTCGAGGCAGTGCGGGTTTATCGGCAGATGTGGATGCTCTAGCAAGCGGCAATGGTGGCTTGATTCGCATTGAAACGGGGCAGCTCGTGGTAGAAGACGAGGCAGCGATTACCGTGTCCACCTTGGGTTTGGGTGGGAATGCTGGCACAATTGATATCCAGGTTGAAAGTATTACTCTTGATACCGGCGGCGTTCTCACTGCCAGGGTGGATGAGGGAGCTACGGGGCGAGGTGGGGATATTCTTATCGATACGATTAACTTTGTTGCCCGTGAAGGTGGTGGAATATCTACTTCAACATCATCATCAGGAGATGCCGGACGCCTCAACCTTCAAGCGGCTGAATCCGTTGTTGTTGCTTCTAATAGTGGGCTACTAAGTCAGGTCAATCCCGGAGCCTCTGGAGATGCAGGTGAAATGGTAATTTCCACCCGTCAATTAAGTCTTCAGGATGGCGGCATCATCAGTGCCGTCACCCTGGGCACCGGACAGGGAGGGCAAGTGGAAATCTTGGCAAATGAGGTTGAGGTACTGGGGGAGGCCAACTTCAATAGTGGCATTGTCACCGATACAACTGGGCCAGGCAGTGCGGGTGATTTATTGCTATTCACTGATGATTTAACGGTACAAAACTCCGTGATCTCCACGGCCACCAGCGGAACAGGCGATGCGGGTGATTTGAGGATTCAACCTTTGACGCCAGGGGCGATCGCCACTAACACTCTCACTGTTAGCGGAGTGGGTGGGATTGAAACGAGTTCAGCCATTGGCAACTCCGGCCCGGCAGGGGATCTGAGCATCACCACAGGTCGTCTGACGGTTACAGGTGGGGCTCAAATCGGTGCAGGGACGTTTGGTAGCGGGCAAGCTGGACAACTCACAATTTTTGCCGCTGATGCGATTTTGGTTTCAGGCATGGGAACCGGATTATTTACCCAAACCCAGGGGTCGGGCAATGCCCAGGATTTGACCATCGAAACGCCCCGCATGGAGGTGAGAGATGGTGCCCAGGTTTCTGCCGGCACCTTTGCCAGCGGCCAGGCAGGCGGCCTGACCGTCAGCCTCACGGACTCTCTCGTACTAACGGGACAAAACAGTAGCCTGATCACCCAAACCGATGGCTCCGGGAATGGCGGCGATCTGGTGGTCACAGTTCCTGAACTGTCCCTGACCGAGGGAGCACGGATCTCTGCCGCCACCTCCAATACGGGGCAACCTGGCAATATCCGCATCACCCAGGCTGAGGCGATCGCCCTTTCCGGTGATAGCCAGATCTCCACTGAAATTCGGGCGGGGGCCATTGTCGATACTCTACCAGGAAGCTCAGTTGGTGATATTTTCTTGGCAACGGGGCGACTCAATATCAATGATGGGGCAGAAATCACTGCCAGTACCTCTGGGCAGGGAGACGCGGGTAGCGTGACTGTCTTTGGGGAGGAGGCGATCGCCCTTACAGATGGACAAATTTCTACAGCAGTCAATGCTGGTGCAATTGGTCAGGGGGGAGACATCACGGTTGAAACACCGAATCTGCAGCTAGAGGCCCGCGCCCAGATCAGTGCCCAAACGGCAGGCGAGGGCAATGCTGGAGACATTACCATCATTGCGACCGATCGCTTCGATGCCATTCAGGGGTCTCAAATCCTGGCGGCTACAGTGGGTGAGGGAAATGCGGGGAGTCTACAAATCACTACACCCCGGTTCAGTCTACGGGACGGTGCGGAGGTTGCGGTAAGTAGTACAGAGGGTAATGCCGCCGGTAGCTTAACTCTACGGGCCACGGATGCTGTGCTGGATGGTCAGGCCGTCATCTCGGCAGAGACAGAATCGGGAAGCGGAGGGGATGTCCAGCTTCATGTCGCTGACCAGCTAATGCTCCGAGGCGGGAGCCGCATTTCTGCTTCCACTCAGGACGGTCAGGGTGGTCGCTTGACCCTCAATCTAGACAGCGCCGCAACCAATGCTGTTACCCTGCGAAACGGTAGCCGAATTGCCACTGAGGCTACAAATACGGGAAGTGCAGGAGTCTTACAACTTAACGCGGCTCTGCTGACCTTGCGCAACAACGCTGAGATTTCCGCTGCCACCGTTTCTGGGGCCGGCGGCGGAATCCGACTGGATGGATTAGATAGCTTGCAGCTAGAGGGTAGCCAGATCTCGGCCTCGACCCAAACTGGACAGGCTGGGAGTATTACCATTGCGGCCTCGGAGGCGATTACTCTGGATGGGGGTAGTGAGATTGCGGTGGAGGCGCGATCGCCTGCCAACAATTTCATTACTCCCCGCCAAACCCAGATCACTGGCGGCACGGCGGGCAGTCTTACCATTCGTACCCCAGCTCTATTTGCCCAAAACGAATCCCGCCTGACGGTGAGTAGCCCCGATGGACAGGCAGGAAATCTCACCCTGTTCACAAACCGTCTGCAGCTGGATGATAGTAGCCTCACCGCCGAAACCGGAGTCAGCGGATCTGCTGATGGAGCCGTTATCTCTCTGTCGGGGGTCGAACTGCTGTTTCTAGACAACGCTAGCCTGATTTCTGCCCAGGCTTTTGCTGATGCGAATGGGGGTAATGTCACCATCGTCGCGGGTGATGGCTTTCTGGTTGCGCCACCTCTAGTTGATAGCGACATCATTGCCCGAGCCGAGAGGGGTGACGGCGGCAATATCAACATCACAGCACAGAGCATTATCGGCCTGGAGGAACGTCCCGCCATTCCAGGCAATGGCACCAATGACATTGACGCCAGCTCCCAGTTCGGTGCACCAGGTACTGTGCTGCTCAATGAGCCAGATGTGGAACCAGAGCGTGGCACGTTCGAACTGCCCTCAAACTTGGTGGACGCTTCCCAACTGGTGGCGCAGGTTTGCCCCACGGGGCCGGGGGCGAGCGATCGCCTCGGCAATTTCTCGGTCACGGGGCGGGGCGGCCTCCCCCCAGGGGTCAGTGAGATTTTGGGCGTTGAGGATCTGCTGCTGGACTGGGTGACGCCGCCAGGGGAGGGAGCGGCACCGGCTTCGTCGCCAGGAGATCAGTCCCGTGCGCTGGAAGGAAACGCGCCCATTGTCGAGGCCCAGGGGTGGCAGATCGATGCCCAGGGGAAAGTGGTGCTGGTGGCGGATACGGTGGCTGCCCAGGGGCGACGCCCTGGAGAAAATGGTCGAGCGGGAGGGCTTTGCCAGCCATCTGTGCCCTGATGGCTGGGATTCGGGTCAGGGCGGCTCGGCGGGTAACTACTCAGGCTTAGCGTAGAGCCTGAACCACCCTCATCCCCTAGCCCCTTCTCCCTAGGGCGAAGGGGAACCGGGTTGAAGTCCCTCTCCCTGGGGAGAGGGATTTAGGGTGAGGGCAGCCTGAGCAGTGACTTCGCGTTAGAACATTCAAGAGGTGTGGAACCTCTGCGTCGCGGGGGGGACAAACTCAAACCTTAGCCTGTAGGGCCATACCAGATGGATTCAATGGTTTGGGCGATCGCCCCGGCCTGATTCCGCAAAGACTGATCCGGTCGCGCCTGGAGCAGGCTGGTGACGTGGCCCAGCTTGCGCCCCGGTCGGGAAGATTTGCCGTACCAGTACACATGGGTTTGGGGCAGGTTTGCCAGCCGCTGCCGCCGGTCGGCGTAGTCCTGGTCGCTCTCCTCAAAGCCCAGCAAATTCACCATTACCGCACCGTCACAGCAAGGTGTGGGGTCGCCCAGGGGAAAGCCAGCGACTGCCCGGATCTGCTGCTCAAACTGGGAGGTGGGGCAGGCGTCGAGGGTGTAGTGGCCAGAGTTGTGGGTGCGGGGAGCCAGCTCGTTGACCAGCACCCGCCCCTCCGCCGTGAGAAACAGCTCGATGCCCACGATGCCCACGATTTTGAGTTCATGCAGCACCGTCTGGGCCATGTCCGTCACCGCTTCCACGACCCCTGGCTTCAGGTCGGGCAGCATTAGCACCCGCCGACACACCTGATCCACCTGCTGGGTTTCTACCACGGGATAGACGGCCACCTCCCCCGCAGGCGACCGGGCCGCCATCACCGCCAGCTCCCGCTCGAAGGGGACAAACTCCTCCAGCAGCCACTCCACCTGGGGGTGGGCCGTGGCGATCGCCACCAGATCTGCCTGGCTTTGCACAACATGGGTACCCTGGCCGTCATAGCCCAGCCGTCGGGCCTTGAGCACCGCCGGGAAAGTGGGTTGCCAATCGTCTGCCATCAGGGGCATGGGGAGGCGATCGCCCCGAATCGGCATAAAGCGGGGGGTGGGCAGCCCCAGCGATCGCAGACAGCAGCGCTGGTCATACTTGTCGAGCAGGGGGGTGAGGCTGGCGAGGCTGGGGTAAAAGGTGACACCCTGGGCCGCCAGTGGGGCAAGGGCCGCCAGGTTAACAAACTCGTTTTCAAAGGTGATCAGGTCGCAGCGGCGGGCCAGGGTAGCGGTAACCGAGGCGTCGGCGATCGCCCCGTAGACCACGTCAGCGGCAACGGCGACGGCGGGATCGGTGGGCTGGGGGGTTTGCACCACCAGGGAGACCCCCAGCTTTTGGGCTGCAGACCCCATCATCCAGGCGAGCTGGCCGCCGCCAATCACCCCAATCCGCATGAGTCAAATTTCTCCTTTAATCTGTGTTCAAACATAAACAAAACAGGTGGGAGGGTATCCATCTAAGCCAGGAAATCCTAGTTGGATAGGGAGTCAAACCTGTCAATTATCCTGGGGTAGGGGCATGGCATGGCCATGCCCCTACCCCAGGAATTTCACTTATTACATCCATAATCCTTAGCATCCGCCGAATGGTCCCTGCCCCGTGTGCCCCATCCCCAATGGCCTATCGACAGGCTAAAGAGTCGCGGGTCGCAACCCCCGTGGTTGAATTCACGCCACTGGCCCGCTGGCACAGTTGTCGGGCCTGGATGCGGTCGAGGATGGCATCACTAAAGTCGGCCCCGGTGATGTCCGTGTCCTCAAAGGTGGACTGGAGCAGGATGGCGTTTGTGAGGTTGGCGTCGCTCAGGTCGGTTTTCAGAAACTTGGACTGGTCAATCATGGAATTGGACAGGTCGGCCCCGTGAAAATTGGCCAGGGTGAGCACGGAGGCGCTGAAGATCGCCCCCTGGAGGTTGGCGTTGCTAAAGTCCGTGAGTTCTAGATTGGCGTTGGAGAACTCAGACGCCCGCAAATCTTGCCCCGAAAAGTCCCGGTTTTTCAGCTCGGCGTTGCTGAAGGAGTAGGGAATGATTAAATCGGCGCGGGCGGGTAAACTCCCCCACCAGCAGCACAGCACCAGCAAACAGGCTAAGAGCGATCGCCACCCCATCTTCCCAGTCCCCAACGACAACACGTTTCCATTGTGGCAGGCATCGCCCCTTTCCTGGGGTCACGGGGGCGAATTGGTCGCCTCCACCAGCCAAAAGGCCCCAATGGGGGCAGCAGGTTCTTCCCCCAGCGACGCGATTCTCACCTGATCAAAGCCTTGGCGGCGCGATCGCTCCGGCGTTGGTAGCTGGTGGGTCACCAGTTGGGGGGGCAGATCCGGCTGGGCAGGCACGAGCACCTGGCCCACCCGCTCGTCTCCCAGCAGGAAGGAGACGCGGTAGCCGTGGGCGCTGTTCAGGGTGAGGCTGACCGCCTCGCTGGTGGTGGGTGCCTCCAGGCGCAGGGTCTGGCGGCGGTTTGGCAGGGGGGGCAGGGTGGCCCAGCCGCCTACCTTTAAATGGCCCAGGGAGTAGAGGCCATCACCCTCCAGGGGGCGGATGAGGATTTCATCAAAGGGGCGATCGCCCAGCTCCGGCGGCAGGGGAACCCGATAGTGGGCCAGGCCAACCCCTGGCTGGGGGCCAAGCTGCACCTCGCCCAGGGGCTGCCCCCCTTGAAGAAACTGGATTTGATACCGATCGTTGCCGTCTAAAGACGCATCCAGGGCGGTGGCGGTGGTGGGCGGGAAGGCGATCGCCTGCTCAATGCGGAGGATCCAGTTGCCGGGGTCATTCCAGGGCGTCCGGGGAGGCTTGGGGTTTTGGGCCACCTGGGCCGCCGTCAGGGGCGGTTTGGGCAAAAAGGGCGGAATTTGGGACGCTGCCGACTGATATCGCTCCCTATCCAGAGCAGGTTGGACCCAGCCCAGGTTGAGGGCGGCGATCGCCTGCAGCCGTTCTCCCGTGAACAGGTCGCCCCGAATAATCGTCTGGAGAAACTGGTAGAGCTGGGCCACCTCGCGATCGACGAACCGATCTTCCCCCGTCTCCAGGGTTTCGATATAGCCCGTGGGGATATAGCGGCGAATATGGCCCACCCGCCATCCCTCCTGGATCCCTGGTAAACGGGCCAGCAGCGCATCTCCCAGGGCGTACTCGTCCACAATGTGGGCGTTTGGCCCAGAGTGCAGGCCCTGCTGCCCCACCACCAGCCCCAGCTCGACCCGCTGCTCATCCAGGCGATCGCCCCACTGGCTGACGTCGGGAAAGGTGCGTCCGGGGGCCAGCAGCCCATAGGTTGGGTAGTAGTAGCCCCGCTCGTCGGCAATGTTGTTAATCCAGACGCGATTCTCATAGTTCCGCCCCGATAACAGGGGAGGCTGGGTGAGGCCGCCCATGAGCACCAGGCTGGCGAGGGCGATCGCCCCCACACGGGGCCGACCGGGGGGCAACTGGGCCAGGATGAGGGCCGCCAGATAGACCGGAACAGCAAAAAACCGCCCCGACATAAAATCGCCGCCGATGTAGAGGATGTAGAGCAGGTAAAGGCCGCTGCCCGCCGCCAGACTGCAGGCAAGGGGCTTGCGCAGCCGCAGCACGCTCACCAGTGCGGTAACGATCAGGAGGGCCGACACCGGGTCGCGGCGGAGCAAATCCTGGTAGTAGTAAACGCCCTGGGTGAGATAGGCGATTTTGGGAATCCCCGCCTCCAGCTTGGCGTAGTAGGTGTTGGGAAAGGGAAAGCCGTAATACACCAGGGAAAAAAGCAGCCAGCCCAAAGCGGGCAAGCTGCCCAATGCCCCCCAGGTGAGGATGGTTCGGGGGCGGATTCCCAAACGGGCGATCGCCAGCAGCACCAGGGGAAACACCACCAGAGCCAGATCCATGCGGTTGAGAAACACCAGGCTGCTCAGGAAAATCACCCGGCCCAAGTTTCTGCCATCACCGGGGCGCTGCCGTTGGGTGGCGATCGCCACCAGCCCCAGCAGCAAAAAGGACAGGGGATTTTCCAGCCCAGAGGTGCCGTAGTCGATGAACGACCTGGAGAACAGCAACCCCGTGAGGGCAATCCAAACCCCCCAGCCGCTGCCGCCCAAATAGATGGGAATCAGCCCCACCGCCAGCAGGGTCAGGGCCATGGAGAGGCCCATCGTTGTGAGGAACAGCTCCTGGGTGACGCCGTAGGCCAGACTCAGCAGGCCCATCCACAGGGGATGGGTGTACACCTGCACCCGTTCCCCCAAATTCCAGGTGAGGCCCTCCCCGTGGTGGAGGTTGAGGACGGTGCGGAAGGTAATCATGGCGTCGTCGGTAATCCAGGCGGTGCGCACCAGCGCCACGGCTGTGAGGATCAGCAGGGCCACGGTGGGGAGAAAACGGCACCCACGCACCCACAGACTGGCGGGGGAGACGGCGGATTGGGAGCGGGTCTGGGTTCGCATCAAAACCAGCGGTAAAGGGCCAAATGTCAGTTCATCAAATCTTCAACAAATTGGCAAAACTTTACCAGATCTTTTGACCCGAAAATAGTCCGGGCAAGCACCCCATCCAGAAACGCTGGGGCAGCGTCACGGTTAAAAATTAGGGTAGATCCCTGCGGGATTTACCCTAATTTTTAGTCTTAACAGACCGCTAGGGCGATCGCCACCCATGCTGAATGTGGATGTTGCGGCTGGCCATGGCCTGCTCAAACAGGGGAGTGGACAGAATCTGCTCCACAGGATGCACTCCTGGCTGGTGAACGGTGCCGTCCAGCATCATCTGGGCCAGGGTACCGGTGCCTATCCCGGCGGCGATCGCCGTGTCGTCGTGCAGCAGCGAGGCCCCATAGTGGCGGAGCTGGCCGTTGTGGTAGCCTTTGACGTTAACTTCGATGCCAATGCCAATGCCGCTGAAGCGATCGCTCACCCGCGTCATGCGGTGGCTCACCTGGGCCAGAAACTCAATATTTTGGGGGCGCTGCAGCCAGAATTTGGGAAACCAGCGGGCCACGATCCAGGTGAGGTAGTTGTAGAAGTCGGGCACTGAGCCAAATTTGGTGACGACGGTCTTCACCGGAAAAGACTTCACCAGGGTGTAGGTTTCGGGCACTTCGTACCAGTAGACGCCCACCTGGCCGAAGGGGGAGGGGAACTGGACGGGCTGGCGATCGCTGTAGGGTAATTTCTCCTGCCACTGGCCATCAATCCAGGCCTTGAAGGGCCGTTGCAGCCCCAAAAAGGTGGTGCGCATCACGGTAACTCCGGCCCCGCCCGACCCACCGACCACATATCCCAGAAAAATTTCCTCTGGCTGATCAAACTGCTCGACGCACTGCCGCACCATGCTGTTGGAGATTCCCGGAAAGACGCCGGAGTTGATGATGGCGGTAACGCCCGCCCGTTGGGCCGCTTCGTGGTGGGCCAGGGCTGTGCGGGTGAATTCGACTGAGTCGCTCACGTCCAGGTAGGGAACCCCCTGGGCAATGCACTCCTGCAAAACCCGTCCGTCGCGATACAGGAAGGGGCCAGCACAGTGGATTACTAAATCAGCCTGGGCGATCGCCGCCGTCAGAGCCTCCCGATCGGCCAGATCGAGCTGAAGAACATTAGCTCCGTGGGCTGTTAGCGGTTCTATTAAATTGCTGCTTGGCGTTTTTTGATAGCCAGTAACGGTGACTCTGTTAGGAGAATTTTCTAACAAATCACGGGCAACCTGGGTGCCAATTCTACCTCGCCCTCCCAATATTAAGATGTGTGAAGTCATAAAAAATAGGCCAGTTATCAATTGAGCTTCAGGGTCTATTCTTGCGTATAAATCAGAAGAAAACATCTAACTGAGGAAACGAAACATTAAGACTGAAGCGCACTAAAATCGGCTTCCTTTACAAAAATTTATCAATATCAATTGTAGTTAACGTTTCGTTTAAATTTGCAGTTCCTGCTAACAGTGCTTTTTTTGACGAGTGGGCACTCTACCCTTAGGTGCGACAAACATCATTACCGGTAACTGTCGATACTCTTCTCTATTTTTGTAGTACCGCTATGCAGATATCCCGCTTCTATCCAGACAAGATGGTTGGAGATCAACAGCAAACCACTCCTCCACCGGATCCGGATTGCCACTTAGAAAGCTCTGCACAAATCACACACAAAGCCCTTGAGGAAATCCCTGACCTACCTCCTCAGGTCATTCCTCAAGTCATGGGAGAATCCGTGACTGGTAATCCGTGCTCAGCCCAGACAGACCCCTATGCGCCTTACCCTTCATGCCCAGTTGAAATTGCGTTTGAATCCGCATCACTTGCCATCGATCTTTCAAAGCTAGAAGCATTAAAAAACGACTTTTTAAGCACTATTTCCCATGAGCTGCGCACGCCTCTCTCCAACATTTATCTCTCGATTCAATTGCTCGAAATTTTATTAAGGCGAGTGGGCATTAGCTCTGTGGAAGAGCAGCCAACTCCAGCAGATTTCACACAGATATTCAACTGTTTGCACACAGTGCAAGATGCCTGTAAACATGAAATTAATCTGGTTGACGACCTGCTGATGATTCAGCAGCTAGAACTCGACCCGCCCCTGCCCCTGCCGGTTTGCCTGGCTCTGGCAGACTGGTTTACGGATTTGATGCCAGCCCTCCAGGCGATCGCCCAGCACTACCACCAGCACCTGAATATTGAGCTACCGATCCAGCCCGTCCACGTGTTCACCGATCCAGCCCTGGTAGGGCGCGTCGTCACCGAACTGGTCACCAACGCCTGCAAGTTTACGCCAATTGGACAAAACATCTCCCTCACGGTTCAAACGTCCCCCAATCTGCTGGAAATCGCCATTCGCAACCCCGGCGACCCCATTCCTCCAGAGGACACGCCTCATATTTTCGACAAATTTCGCCGCATTCCCGGAGCCGATCCCTGGAAGCAGGGCGGCATGGGCATTGGGCTGACCCTGGCCCAGCGTCTGGCCCAGTACCTGGGGGGCGTCATCTGGCTGGAGCGGATTGGGGGACACAACCAGTTCACCCTCAGCCTACCCTGCGAGAACGCTGCCTCCAGCCGGGACAGTGACGACCTGCTGATGAACTACGTGGCCTATTACCTGAGCCTGGGCAAAGCCATTGTCAGCCGGGGCGATCGCCTTTTCTTCATGGGTACGGTCTATCACTATTGGGGCCTGCACCCCCACTTCCTGCAGTTTTGGCAGCGGCTCCAGCAGCGACCGGATTTTAATGAGCTGAGCCTGGAAAAGGACGCTTACTCCTTCGGCCAGTTCCTCAGAAAGAGCTGCACGGTACAGCAATGCTCCCACTGCCGTCAGTTGGTGCCCATCAAAGAGCGGGGGATGCCCGAAGGGGGAGGATGTCGCCTCTGTGAGGGCGAGAGTGGCAGCGACGCGCCGTTTTGGGAATTGCCTTCTGGAGCAACCCCTGCTGGGGCGATCGCCCCCCCCGCCTCCCCATTACCCCCATGCGCCGAGCGAACCTCGATCGCCACCGAGGACTCGCCAGCCTGTTTCCTGGTGGTGGGACAGCCCAGCGACCAGGATAGAGAACGCCAACAAACCTTTGCCCAAAATGGCTTCCAGGTATTTTTCATCGCCCGCCCCGAAGAACTGGAGAGCGATATTTTGAGCCATCCAATCGAAATGGTGATTCTGCGAGATCGGCTCTCCAAACAAGACGGTGAACTGCTTGCCCGCCAGATCCGCTGCTTCTACCAACTGCAGGACGTGCCCATCATCGCCTTTGGTTCCCTCTGCCTGTCGCGGCTGGCACAGATTCACCAGCGCCAGCCCCTTGAAGACTATATTCTGGCTCCCATTGCCGGACGCAATCTGGCCCGCCACTTGCGCCGCCTGCTCCAGGAGCCAACCACCGACCCGCTGGGGCTGCACTGGTTTCCCTGCTGAGGGTGGCTCACAAACCGGGGCGATCGCCCCCAACCACCCGCTCCAGATACTGCCCCTCCAGCAGAAAAGCGCCCCGGTCAAACCGCACGCTCCAGTACTGCCCCGGATGGCGATTCAGCACGGTGCCCTCCTCTCCCAGGCTAATCACGTTCGGTGGTCGCAGCATGGGCATGCGCTCAGCCGTCTTCACGTAGGGAGGCTGGGCAATGAGACGGACGCGATCGCCCACCGCAAAGTTCTTCTCCGGCTCGGCGGTAGACAACTCTTCCCCGGTCAGGGGCGGCTGTGTCCCCGTGGGTTCAGATGGTTGGTCAGGTGTGGATTCAGCCATGGTTCACAACTCTCTAAACTTTTACTCAAGAACAAAGCAAATCAACTCTAAAGCACTTTTTGGAAAGGTTTTGCCGTTTGTTGGGGCAGTGTGGTATCAGTCCGCAGATTTCGCAGATTTCGCAGATGAATAGCGTTCCTGCCAATTCTCAATCTGCGTCCATCTGCGAAATCTGCGGATATATCAAACGCTGTTGACGGAACAGGATGTGAACATTCTAGAAATCACCTAAGGAACTTGCCAGATGCGCTGATGGTAGCGCTCCGGCTCCGCATAGGGATCGGGGGGTGGCGTATCTCCCGCCCCGTGGTGATGGTGGTCATGGTGGTGATGGTCATGGTGGTGATGATCATGGTGATGATGATCATGGTGATGATGGTGGTCGTGCCCATGACCGCTGGCCTCTCCCACGGCAGCCAGCCGGAACTTGCACATCTCGCAGTTCATCGCCACCTGGCCTAACTGGGTTTCAATTTCCCGTACCCGCAGCAGGGTGAATAGATGGGGATGCAGGCCCATTTCGGGGAGACAGGCGATCGCCACCTCCGGATACTGCGCCTGCTGCTGGGCGGCGATGTCGAAAATCTTCTTTAGCAAAACCCCCGTAAATAAAAAGTAGGGCAGCACAATAATCCGCCTGGGTTGGTAGAGGCGGGCGCGATTAAAGCCTTCCTCCAGGCGGGGATGGGTGATGCCGATGAAGCAGGTTTCCACCGTGTGGTAGCCGCTGCCTTCCCAAAGCAGGCGGGCCAGCTTGTAGACATCGCCATTGGCGTCGGGGTCGCTCGCCCCCCGCCCCACGAACAGCAGCACGGTATCGGATCGGTCGATGCCCTGGGGGTTCCACTGGGGCTGGTCGAAGATGGTCAGGCGCGATCGCCACAGATCCAAAATATCCGGCGCGATGCCAAAGTGCCGTCCGTAGTGGAAGGTGACCTGGGGATGGCGCTGGCGGGCGCGATCCAGCTCGTTGGTAACGTCAAATTTATTGTGACGGGCGGCAAATAGCAGGATGGGCAGGGCCGTCAGGTCGGTAAAGCCCTGCTCGACGCAGGCATCCACCCCCTGTTGAATGGTGGGTTCCGTGAGTTCCAGAAAGCAGGGCACCACGGGGCGGGAGGTATCTAGAGCCTGGTAGGCCGCCGCAAAGTCGAGGAGGCGCTGGCGTCCGTCGGCATCGCGGCTGCCGTGGCCGATGAGCAACACAGGGCGACGCAGGGGCAGTTCGGGCAAAGGCAGTGAGTCAAGGTCGCCATCCACAGCGGCTGGGGAGGCAATCAGGGGCGAAATAGCAGGTCGGATCAGGTCAAACATTTGTATAGAACTCCATTCCTGTGCAACGCAGGACTGAGAGTGAAAAAGCACCAATCGGTCTTCTGACTGATGGCTGGATGCCCAGGGCGCATCCGCCAATCACAGCTGCGGCACAGTGTCGGATTCGTCTGTCCTGCGGAGGAAATTCCTGAACAAACCCACCGATCTTTCCCGCTTTGGTGCTGTTCACGTGTGCTCAGCTATCTTACCGCCCCGCATCCCCATCCACCACGGGAAATGTTACGCTCGGATTAAGCTTCGGTCTGCGCCTATCTATGCTAATTCCGCTGAACCGCAAAACCCTGGAAGATCTCATTCCCCTGGTGGCCACGGGGCCGCAGTATCGCTATTACTGGGGAACGCCCTCGGACGTGCTGCGGCGGGTGCTGATTTCCATCGCGATTGTGGTGGGCATTGTCGTCATTGAGCTGATCATTGGGGAGGCGTTTGACCCCATCGCCTTTATCGCCGGGAGCATTGGCCTCTGCTACTGGCTCTGGTCACCCATTTACTTCGCTGGCAAGCGCAACCGGGAATACCGCCGCTTTGAGTTTGGCGGCTTCTGGCGGGGCGAGGTGGTGGACAAGTTCATCACCGAGGAGCTGATTGGCACTGAGGAAACGGTGAACAAGTACGGTGACCTGGTGATCATCGAAAACCGCGAACGCCGCCTTAACCTCACGGTGGGAGACGATACGGGCTTTACCGCCACCATCCAGGTGCCTCTGAAGCGGGAACACCGCCCCATCCGCCAGGGCGATTGGGCCGAGATGCTGGTGGTCTCCAACCGCGCCGACCTCAGCCGCATCACCAAGGTCACGGACATCTATCTGCCGGACTATGGCTTCTGGGTGAGCGACTACCCAGCCGTGCAGCGCAATGTATTTAAAGATGTGAGTCGTCGCCTCCAGCAGGAATGGCGGCCCCTGGACGAGCCACCCCGACCACCGCTGGATTTGGGAGAACGGGGCGATCGCCCCCCCCGCCATCAACCCAGGGATCAGTTCGCGGACGATCGAAGCTGAGGGCTAAGCGATGAAAAAAAGCGCCATGTTTCCCTATCCACAAACGGACCTCATCAAATTCTCGTCAAGGCCACACTTTTGGGGCTAACCTATGTTGCTATTTTTTATTCATGGCGTAGCGACTCGCCATACGGGATATGCCAAGGACTTAGCGCGATCGCTCAAAGATGAACTTGTTGATCGGGGATTACCCGCTCCAATTTGCTATCCAAGCTTTTGGGGAGATTTGCTAAATGATATTCATAAACTGTGGAGTAATTTGCACAAAGACTTACAGCGTGCAAGAGAAGAGGGCGCTTGTCGAACAGAAGATGCCCTACTGCGGTATCAAGATTTTCGGGAAGGGCTATTTTCAGAGTTCGTCGGTGATTTCTTCTCCTACTTTAATGAAGAGCGTGGACGCAAAATTCGCCAGAAACTTGCGCTACAGCTTGAAGATTTTTTAACCAGTAATTCAAATGACCCAGAGCTACATATCATAGCGCACTCCCTGGGAACCGTAATTCTTTGGGATGCTTTATTATCAAACCGTTTAGACTCTGAACCTGAGACCCAAAAGTTAAGAAAACTGGTGCGGTTATGTCCTTCAGAGCCAGATTCAATTTCAGCAAAATTAATTAGCATCACGACGATGGGGTCACCCATTGTTTTTGCCAACCAAATGCTTGGCGTGGGTGCTGAGGAATGGCAGCGCTTGCTCAGTGCCTACCGTTCGGACTGTCCCCTGCGCTGGACAAATATTGTTCATCCATCGGACATCATTGCCTATCCCATCACAGCGACTATAAATGACACCTGTGGAGGTACCTCAGAACATCGTCTAGTGGTGCGAGATTGCTATGTTCGTGATGAGATAAATTTAATTGAAAAAACCGCTGAAACTTTCGGGCAGTCTAATCTTGGGATGGCGTTCAAAGCTGGAGAAGCTCATGTCAGTTATTTCAAAGAGCGTGAACATAATCTAGACACTGTCCAGGCTATTATTCAGACGCTTTTGAATGATTCTAGCTTTACAACTGACCGACATTGGGCCATTGCTCAGTTACGCCAATGCCCTGGCATAACGCCAGACTATAATCCCGAAAATATCAAGGCTGCTGAAACACAAACTGTCTTTAAGGATGGAAGTGGTTCGGTTACATTATTTGTCAATCCCGCGCAGATACATCATGTCTACGTCTCAGACGATCGCGAAAAAGTAGTGTTTGGTGCTTACGTTGGATGGATACACACCAAAGCACTCAAGACAAAATTGGCTGCAATCTCTAAATACAAAGTGCGATCGCCCTCCCTGTAATGCGATCGCCCTCCCTATAATGCGATGCCCTCTCTATAATGCGATCGCCCCCTCCCAGCGATGCCCGATCACCTCCATCAAAAAAAAGTATCCCACTGGTCTTGACTCTGCGTCCGCTCTCCAGTAATCTACCGGGCTATGACTGTGTGCTCGCAGTCTGGTCTCCCAAAAACTTAGCCGGTGGCGGTACCGGAAGTTGTTGGCGCAACGTCCGGCACCTAACCCCCATGACAGGTAGTGGCTGTCGTGAAGGCTAGGGTTCATTATGGCCCTTAGTCGTCACGCACTGCTGAGTGTGGGGCGGCGAGGTTTTTGGGATTCCTTCCCACTCAACAACTTGGAGGAATCCCAACGTGGTCTACATCCCATACTTCCTGGCGTCTGGCGGCACTCCCCAGGCGGACAGTCCCGTATTGCTGCCCACTCCCAAATCGGAACCGGGCGACGAAGTGCTGCGCCATATCCTAATCGGCCCCCCGGCGATCGTGCAGCGCACCATCCATCTGCTCTATGTCCTCAACTACGAAGACCCCGGTCGCTGGAGTCGGCTGGTCACCGTCCCTAAACGGGGTATTTTGATCACCCCTCCCCAGGGCGAGGCGATGAGCTACCTCATCCGCCGCCGCTAAGAGGGTGTTTATAAACTGATGTTTCGATCCCCCTTAAATCCCCTTTGATAAGGGGGACTTTGGCTCCGGTTCACCTTTTTGTAAGGGGGTTTGGGGGGGATTGCCTGGTCGCGATATCAGTTGCACTCTATGGTAACTAAGAACACTATTGGCGTTACCCACTAACGGCATTTGATTCATAAGTAACCCTTTAAGGTTACAAGCTGCACGATAAGCGTTACTGAGTATCGCGGGTCGGTTAGCAGGTAACGGGAGGACGTTACCACGATCACCAGGAGCGTTACTAAGTTCGCTGGGGGCGTTACTAAGTTCGCTGGGGGCGTTACTAAGTTTCAGGGGTCTGTTTGATAAAGCCATCAGGCTGAATCAATGAGATGGGTCGTGACTGAGAGAGGGGCGATCGCCCCTACAACATACATCCAATGGCGATTTGTCCAGTATCCAGTTGGTTAGACTATAAATAATTCCAGAACACGGCCAAGATTGCGGATTTGGCAAAAGATGCTGATGTTCTAATTACTCGGAATGGGGAAACCATTGCCTATCTGGTTAATCCGGGACACTATGAGGGGGTACTCGTCTAAGCTGGGAAATCCTGGTTGGATAGGGAGTCAGAATCCAGGAATCAGAATTCAGGAGGGAGCTGACTTCTGGCTCCTGACTACTGAATTCTATTTTTGGAAAAGCTTCCCACCTTAAGTTGATACCCACTATGAGGCACTGATCTCAGCCTGGAATGAACTGCGAATGAAGGGGAATTAGTTATGCTGCCGACGAAAGCCAAATTATGGACAGTAGACGACTATCACCGCATGGTCGAAACTGGGATTTTGACGGAGGGCGATCGCGTTGAGCTATTGGAAGGGCAAATTATCGAGATGAATCCGCAACTGCCACCCCATGCGGCAACAACTCAACGCGCCTTTCGCTACCTGGATCGACTGCTGGAAACGGTTGCTTATGTGCGGATGCAGTTGCCTGTGACGCTGAAACCTAAATCGGAACCCGAACCCGATATTGCGGTAGTTCGCATTGATGCCAATGAGTATGGCGATCGCCATCCCACACCGGAAGACATCTTTCTGATTATCGAGGTTGCAGATTCTACATTGTTGGGCGATCGCCAGCAAAAAGCTCTGATTTACGCCAAAGCCAACATTGCTGATTACTGGATTTTGGACGTGAATACTAAACAGGTTTATGTCTTTCGAGAACCGACTCCAGAGGGCTATCAGCAGGAAGCGATCGTCGCTGCAAACACGGTACTTGCCCCCGTTGCGTTTCCTGATAGTACAATTCCACTCAATCAACTCTTTCTGCAAAATGCTTTGTAAGCACTGAAGGGATTTATCCGCCAAAGTGGGGTGAACGTCCAATTGAGTTTGAGCTGGATGAGCGATGGGAGTGATGGTGCGTTTGCTTGTCGCAACGCACCCTACAAGATTGGCGATCGCACTGGATAACTCCGATATAGGGGTATTATCCATCTCTAATCTGTATAACTCCGGCCTAGAGGGTATTATCTAGATCCTGTGTGCTGAAGAATATAGTTGTACTGCTGGTTCCTGGGTGGGGTAGTATCTCAAAGTTGCCTGTCGGCATCAGGATTTTTTAGGCTACTCTAAAGGTGTGGTCAGTAAGGTTACTCTCTTATGAGTGTTGTTATCTCAGATGAAATTCTGCAAGCCTCTCAACTTACCCCAGGTGAGTTTCGTCAGGAAATTGCCATACATCTGTTTCAAACTGGTCATTTAACGATTGGTTACGCTAGTCGTTTAGCAGATATGCCACTTAATGCTTTTCGCCAACTCTTGAAGCAGCGAAAAATCGCACTGTATTCCTATGATGTTGAAGATTTTGAACTGGATTTAAAGAACCTACAGGAGTTGGGGCGCTTGTGATTGTCATTAGCGACACATCAGCAATCACGAATTTGGCGGCAATAGACCAGTTAAAGCTCCTGCCTCTCCTTTATGGGCAAGTCATAATTCCAGAGGCAGTATATCGTGAACTTGTAGACATCGATCCACCTGTTCCAGGAGGTGTCGAAGCCCAAACAGCTACTTGGTTAGAGGTCAAATTAATTGCAAACCGTGAGGTTGTTGAACGCCTCCAAAACGAGGTGAGATTAGATCCTGGAGAGTCTGAAGCAATTGCGTTAGCTTTGGAAATCGGAGCAAATCTACTATTAATCGATGAGCGTCGTGGCAGAGCAGAAGCTGACCGTTTGGGAATCAAAATTACTGGGCTATTGGGTATTTTGGTCGAGGCAAAACGGAAAAATCTCATTGTGGCTGTGAAACCTTTGATGGATGCTTTAATTGCTACCTCAGAGTTTCGAGTATCTTCCGCTCTATACAATCAAATTTTGAATATAGTCAACGAAAGTTAGTTGAGGAGGAGAGCAAGCAATCTTGACGCAGTACAACAACTCCCTTGCAGCGGACGGAACAAATATCTAGGTGGCGCTGCAAAAGCTGCTAGCCGCCGCTGAAGGGGAACGTTAGCCCTCTGAGTTGATGGTGGGGCAGTGCATCAAGGCTCTTCATTGCTCTTGTGCCCTTCTTTACAGATTGATGACACTAAAGATGGTGCTATAGTAGTGTCATGCCTACTACACCCTTACTTCGTGTTGTCATTGACACGAACGTTGTGTTTGAGGGCTTAACAAAACAGGGGAGTGCCGCTGGCTTCGTCATTGATGCTTGGCTAGCTGGCTTAATGCAGGTTCATGTCTCCAATGCACTTGCCTATGAGTACGAAGATGTTTTATCTCGTAAACTCTCTCAGGTTCGTTGGCAGGAACTCAAACCTGTTTTAGGTACTCTGTTAAGTCGTTCTCAATTCACAACAATTTATTATTCGTGGCGACCAACGTCACCTGATGCAGGGGATGATCTTGTAATTGATTGTGCAATGAATGCTAATGCCATTGTCACAACCTCTAACCTACGTGATTTCAGAAATGCAAGAGAATCTTTAGGTTTACAAGTGATGACTCCTGCTGAATTAGTTACCAAGCTGGCACTTGAAGGGAGCGAATGATGAGCCGATTAACACTTCGATTACCAGAAACACTGCACCAACAATTAATTCACCTAGCTGAGAGTGAAGGTGTCTCCTTAAATCAGTACATTGTTTATGCGCTGACTCGCCAAACTGCCTTGGCTTATACAGTTCAAACAACACCTACAGAGGAAGCTAATCAGCAACAGGAAGCTTTTCAAGCTCTGCTTAAAGAATTGGGGCAAACCTCTTCAGCAGAAGTTAAGTCAGTTTTGGATCAACGAGAAGTGGTTCAACCAGAAGAAGAATTAAGTCCTGAGATTGTTGCCCGTTTTCAGCAACGTATTCGTGACGCTTCAAAAGCTTAAGGGTATAAGCGACGAGTGCTAACATAGTCCCTGAGGCGGACGGGGTCAATAGGGAACAGGAAAATCCTTCTCCTGGTTGAGTTCAGCGCTTTTTCACCGCATCAAACTCGTTCTGATGCTGAGACTGCCACTGGCTTTGACGT
>JAYKGU010000153.1:0-12718 GCA_035285585.1 Synechococcales cyanobacterium | reverse complement strand
GGGGCATTATCCTGAGCAACCAGGGGGATTTGTACCGGATGCTGCGGCAATTTCCCCAGGCGTTGGCCGTCTATGAGCAGGCCCTGGCCATTCATCGGCAGCGGGGCGATCGCCTGCGGGAAGGAGCTACCCTCAACAACCTGGGTGCGGTCTATCGCAGCCTGCAGGACTATCAGCAGGCGTTGCAGGCCCATCAGCAGGCCCTGGCCGTCTTTGAACATCTGGCAGCGGTGGACTCCTCCCCAAACACCCAGCAGTTGGTGGAGCAATATCAGCAGCTTTTGACCACTGCCCGGCAGATGAATGAGCAGGCGGGAGCCGCTGCCGAAGATCCGGCTCGCCTCCAGGAGAGCCTTGCCCGCTATGGGCAGGCCCTCGACCAGTATGACCAGGCCCTTGGTGTCCTGCAAGAGCTGGGGGAGCAGGTGGCGGCAGGCACCACCCTCAATCAGATGGGGCTGGTAGCCCACCAGCTTGAGGACTATCCCCAGGCACAAGCTTACTACCAGCAGGCTTTAGACATCTTTCGAGAGATGGGCGATCGCCGGGGTGAAGCAGCAGCGTTGAGCAACCTGGGACTGGTTCTGACGCGGCAGGGAAATGATGCCGCCGCGCTGGAGTTCTATGGTCAAGCCCTGGCCATTCAGCGGCAGATTCAGGATAACTCGGGCGAGGCCATCACCTGGGGCAACGTCGGAGCGCTGATGCTGCGGCAGCAACGGCCAGCGATCGCCATCCTTTGCTACAAGCAGTCGGTGAACCTGACCGAGCAGATTCGCCAATCGGTGCGGCCCCTGCCGCTGGAGGTGCAGCAGTCCTACACCGACACCGTTGCCGCCACCTATCGCACCCTGGCGGATTTGCTGTTGCAGCAGGACCGGGTGCTGGAGGCGCAGCAGGTGCTGGAGTTGCTCAAAGTCCAGGAACTGGAGGACTACCTGCAAAACGTGCGAGGCAATGGCCCAAACCTCACGGGACTGGACTATTTGTTGCCGGAGCAGGACATCCTGGCGCTTTATGATCAGGCGATCGCCCAGGGGCAGGAGCTGAGCCAGCTGCGAGCCATCCCTCCCGGCGATCGCACCCCCCAGCAGCAGCAGCGACTCGCAGAACTGGTGGCCAACCAGCAGACGCTGATGGCTGGCTTTGATAACTTTCTCAACCATCCGGAGGTGCTCGCTGCCGTTGATCAGCTGAGCCGCATGGCACGGCGGCAGAATCTGGATTTGGAGCAGTTGAATGCCCTGCGCGATAACCTTCGCAACCTGGAAGGGGCGGTGCTGATCTATCCGCTAATTCTCGATGACCGCCTGGAACTGATTCTGGTGACGCCCGACGCGCCTCCGATTCGCCGCACGGTGCCCGTTGGACGTAGCGAATTGAATGGGGCGATCGCCCAGTTTCGCCTGCTACTAACTAATCCCGTACCGCGTTCCCTGGAAACCGCCCAGCAATTCTACCAGTATCTCATCCAGCCGTTGGAGGACGATTTGCAACAGGCCGGTGCCACGACCCTGCTCTATGCCCCCGATGGCCAATTGCGCTACATTCCCCTCGCCGCCCTCCATGATGGCCACCAGTGGCTCATCCAGCGCTTTCGCATCAACCACATCACCGCCGCTTCCTTGACCGACTTTGACACGCCCCCCGCTGAAACCATGAAAGTCCTGGCTGGGGCTTTCACCGAGGGCAGTGTCAGCTTCCAGGTGGGCACCCGGCAATTTAGCTTTGGCGGGCTGCCCTTTGCTGGGGTGGAGGTCAACAGCATCGCCGCAGCCATCCCAGGAACCACCACGCTATTTGACGAGGCGTTCAGTCCCCAAACCACCATCCCCTACATGGACGACTACAGCATTGTGCATCTGGCTACTCATGCCGAATTCGTTTCGGGATTGCCCGACGAGTCCTTCATTTTGTTTGGCAATGGCGATCGCATCACCCTGCGGGACATCGCAACCTGGTCGTTGCCCAATGTGAACCTGGTGGTTTTGAGTGCCTGCCAAACGGCGATCGGTGGCGAGCTGGGCAACGGGGAGGAAGTCCTCGGTTTTGGCTACCAAATCCAGCGGACTGGGGCACGGGCGGCGATCGCCTCTCTCTGGTCGGTGAATGATGGCGGCACCCAGGCGCTGATGACGGCTTTCTATGCCGCCCTGAAGCGGGGCTTACCAAAGGCTGAAGCGCTGCGACAGGCCCAAATTAGCCTGATCACGGGCAGTGATGAAAGTTTGGAATCCCCGGTTGCGCTCCAGACGTCGCTACAGCTCAATCTCCCCTACTACTGGGCACCGTTTATCTTGATCGGCAATGGTTTGTGATTGCCTTTGATGCTTGAGTCCTTGGGCGATCGCCCAGGAACGACAAGACCACATCAGCCTAGTTACTCATTACTTCCGCCAATTTTACCGAAGCTGCCCATCAACGCAATATCGAAGCCGGAATCTGGATGAAGAATGCGATCGCCGCACGAGCAATTCGCTCTCAGTTTGAGAATTTAGTCTCGAAAGGTATCCTGTGTCGGGTCGTAGGGCTGTGACACTGGCTAGCAAACCAGCACAACGAGAGGAGGAGCAATTCTTAATTTTCATGCTTCACGATTCTCTTCCCTTGACCATACATACTTCTCGCAGACCTCATATGCAGCCCTCGCCTCTTCAGTTTGTGGGTTCGTGAAATAGGGGTGATGGCGAATGCGATTACAACAAATTTCTAAGCAATCTTGCCAACTCCCACCTCGCCATAGGCGAATCGTTTGGTCAAAACTGCCAGATACAAGCCGCGTACCATCGGGGCTAAAGGCCACAGACCAAATAGAACCTTCATGCCCATGAAAAGGTAGCCCAATCGGATTGCCATCCAAATCCCACAGGCGAATGGTCAAATCATCACTGCTGGATGCAATCCGCGTGCCATCAGGGCTAAATGCCACAGACCAAATAGCATCTTGATGTCCCTGGAAAGGTAGGCCAATCAGGTTGCCCTCTAAATCCCACAGCCGAATCGTTTGGTCCTCACTACCCGATACAATGCGCGTGCCATCGGGGCTAAACGCTACAGAGCAAACAGAATCCTCATGCCCTTGGAAAGGTTGCCCAATCGGGTTGCCATCTAAATCCCATAGGCGAATTGTCCGATCCTCACTACCCGATACAATGCGCGTGCCATCGGGGCTAATAGCAACCGACTTGACAGAATCTTCATGCCCCTGGAAAGGCTGTCCAATGGGGTTACCCTCTAAATCCCATAAACGAACTGTCGCATCATCACTGCCTGACATGATGAATTGCCCATTGGGGCTAAAGATGACCACATTGACAGAGGATTTATGCCCCTTAATGAATGAGCCAATGATATTGCCCTCTAAGTCCCATAAGTAAATCGTTGCGTCACTACTACCCGATACAATTTTTGAACCATCAGGACTAAAAGCAACCGAACTGACAGAGGATTTATGTCCTTGAAAGGGGGGAGCAATAGGGTTACCCTCTAAATCCCATAAGCGAATCGTTTTATCACTACTACCCGATAGGATCCGTTTACCATCTGGGCCAAAAACGATTGAATTAATAGATAATTCATGCGCTGCAAGAGGTTGCGCAATTGGATTCTTCTCTAAATCCCACAGGCGAATCGTCTTGTCCTTACTGCCACTGACAATGCGAGTGCCGTCCAGGCTAAAGGCAACCGAATTGACATGGGATTCATGCCCCTGGAAGGGGTGGCCAATGGGGTTGCCCTCTACATCCCACAGGCGAATCGTCTTGTCTTCACTGCCACTGACAATGCGGGTGCCATCCGGGCTAAAGGCAACCGACCAGACAGAGGATTCATGCCCCTGGAAGGGGTGGCCGATGGGGTTGCCCTCTACATCCCACAGGCGAATCGTTTTGTCACCACTGCCACTGACAATGCGGGTACCGTCCGAGCTAAAGGCAACCGAATTGACATAGGATTCATGCCCCTGAAAGGGGTGGCCGATGGGGTTGCCCTCTACATCCCACAAGCGAATCGTTTTGTCAGCACTGCCACTGACAATGCAGGTGCCGTCCGGGCTAAAGGCAACCGCCATGACAGAGAAATCATGTCCCTGGAAGGGTTGACCGATGGGGTTACCCTCCACGTCCCACAGGCGAATCGTTTTGTCACCACTGCCACTGACAATGCGGGTGTCGTCCGGGCTAAAGGCAACCGAATTGACAGAGGATTCATGTCCCTGGAAGGGTTGACCGATGGGGTTGCCCTCCACATCCCACAGGCGAATCGTTTTGTCCTCACTGCCACTGACAATGTGGGTGCCGTCCGGGCTAAAGGCAACCGACCAGACAGCGTCTTTATACCCTCTAAGGCATTTATATTGGTAGGGGGCAAATATCAAAGCTTGATACAAAGCTTTTTGAATGCCTTCAAGCAAGAATAGGTTGATTTTCTCAAGATTTAGCTTTACTAACTGAAGCAAGAGCGCCACACCCGCTAAGGGTTCTTTTTGCAGTAGTCTAATCGCCTCATTGGCTCGCGCTTCTAAAGCACCTTCCGATCGCGCCCATTCAATGACTGCTTCTCGTTCCTGTTCTTTGTCTTTGCTAATTTGATAAAACTCACGCACAGCAAAGTTCAGGTAGGGTTCTAGCTGTTCTTGTTGCGCTTCAACCTGTACTAATAGCCCTCTGGAAAGCAGAAAGTCAGGGTTGCGCTGATGCTGTTCCCACTCTCGGCGGGCATCTTCCAGTCGATCGCACAATCGCCTCAACTCTCGGTCATCTTTTCGCCAGTCTGCAAAGCGCTGCCACCCCTCCATCAGGGCTTCATGAGCCAGATCCACATGGGCAATAGAACCCAATTGTTCAGTCGGGTTTTCGGTCTCTTGATCAGTCACTAACAGCCGCCCATCGACCAGATCGGTCAAAACGGTTTCAACCATTGCCTGGTTTTCTGCATCCTCTCCTGCCAGTGCCAACAGGTCGGCTTTGGGTTGCCGTTGTCGCGTATCGCGAGTGTCTTCTCCTGTGCGAACCAGCTTCAGGCAAAGGCGCTTAATCCATTCCTGCTCTTGAGGGTTTCGATGTCGAGTGGGCGAAGCTTCCCGCCAGTCCTGCCAGTCGTAGATGCGATCGCCATGTTGCTTCAAGGCTCCGGCAATGCCATTGAGTTGTTCGTACTGTTCCAGTTTCAGTTGATGCCCTGCCTGGGTAGCGGCGTTCCACAGGCTTTGGAGCGCAAACTGCAAGAGCGGGAGGCAGTTCTTCTCTTGAGCCACATCCCGCTGAATCACGCTGAGTAGGGCAGGCTCTACGGTGTATCCCTGTTTTTGGGCAGGTTTGGCGATCGCCTCCTCCAGTGCCTTTCCTTCCAGGGGCGGGATCAATACCTGATGTTGCTGGAGTTGTTGGGTCAGGTTGGCGTAGTTCAGGCAGGGTTCCAGAAAATCTGCTCGCATGGTGATGATGACTGCCAAACGAGTTGATTGAACCTGGGTAATCAGGTGAATGAGCGATCGCCGCGCTTCTTCATCGGCACAGACCGTAAACACTTCCTCAAACTGATCTACCAGCAGCAAGATCCGCTCGGTTCCCGGTAGCAAGTCTACAATCGGATCTAGCGAACCAGAGGCGATCGCCTCATACACCTGCTGAATTTCGTCCCTCCTATGAAACTGGTTGGCAAATACTCGTTTTAATTCGCTCAGGGGGTCAAAGCCCGGTTTGATTGGTTCCAGCACTCGCCACCCCGACTCCCGTACTTGAGGGACCAACCCTGCTCGCACGACAGATGATTTACCACTGCCCGAAGCCCCAATCAAGGCAACGAAGCTGGCAGATTCTAGTTTTTGGCGCAACTGCTCCACGACATTTCTGCGTCCAAAGAAGAACTGCTGAGTGGCTTCGGTAAACGGCTCTAACCCCTGATAGGGGCAGGTCTCATCAATTTTGGTGGCATTGATCTGGGTGCCATAGCTGACCAGGGTAATAGTTCCACCAAAGCCCATGCTGATTGGTTCTTGACCACTGCCGCGCAGTTCTCGCTTGATAAATGCTGATAGGCTATCTCCTGTGACATTGCCTTCTTCATCTGCCTGGGACTCTGACAACCCCTCTAGCAATGCCCCGTTAAAGATGCTGTGTTGTTCCTGCTTCTTGGCATAAGCTTGCTCAAATCCCCGACAGGCAGTGATCAGATAATAGTCCTGCCGTCCGCGAAAGGCAGTGAAGCTCTGTTCAACCACCTGGCGTTCCAGAAAATCTCCACTGTGACAGCAATCCAGCAACACCACCAGACTGCTCAACTCTGATTTTTGAATGAGTTGGTTGAGGCTGGCGATCGCAATTCCCCGTTGTTGCTCAACAACCTGAGTTCCTTGGAGGCTGACCACGCAATCCGACGTTGCCAGATACCCTTTCGGCTCTCCCATCAGCGGATCAATCACGGGGATGCCATGTCCGGTGAAGTAAATCAGCGCATCGTTTCCCTTCGCCTGCTCCAATAGGAGTTGCCGGAGCGCTTCACTAAGCTTTTTGCTATTGACTTCTCCGGTTAGTGGCGTTACGTCCTGAAACCCTCCCTGCGATCGCAAAACATTAGCCACTGCCTCTGCATCAGTGACTGTTTTGCTGAGGGATTTCAGGGGCGATTTGTATTGGGAAATGCCCACGACCAGGGCATAGCGTCGAGCCATGAAATTAAATTAGGGTAATGAATTTCCAGCGCTCTGGGGCTTAAGCAATACGATAGCCTTAAATTCCTCCAGAGGAGCGTTATGTCAGAAATTCAACCGATTTTGCTGGAAAGCGACGATGGCAGCACCTACACCATCTTTGTGGAGTCCAAGACTCCGGTAGAGGTGCCCGATGCGCTGCCCTCACCGGGAACCGTAGATGACGACGATCGCGAGTCCTATGGGATTACAGAAGATACCCTTGCCAAGCTCAAGGAGATTCATGGGACGATTCGCGCCTATGCCTGGTATGCGATCGGGGCATTCAAAAACTTTGGTGGGGCAGAGATTGAGGAGATGACCTTGAAGTTTGGCTTAAAGATTGGCGGCAAGACGGGCGTACCCATTGTCACTGAAGGTTCGGCTGAGGCGAACTTTGAGATCTCAGTCAAATGCAAGTTTCCCAAACCGTGAGCGATCGCCCAACGTGACCCAAACCTCGGAGGTTTAACCCGGATGCTGCCTGTTATGCCAGGGGTTTACTGAAAACCTCCGAGGTTTGCGTATTTTCAATGCAAGTTTCCCAAACCGTGAGCGATCGCCCTGCTGACCAAAACCTCGGAGGTTTAACCCGGATGTTGCCTGTTATGCCAGGGGTTTACTGAAAACCTCCGAGGTTTGCGTATTTTCATACTCCGCCGCCTGCCGCAACTTCACCGCTGCCAACTCGGTCTTCCTCAAATGCGCCAGATCGTTCCCCTGCCGTCGCAGTATCTTTGCCAGTTCCTTCCGCCCTTTCCCATCGCTCCAGGCATACTTTTGGCAGGTAGCGCAGGCTTTTTGGGTGGTGGTGATGGTCGGATCATCCGATCGCAAAACAGCCCCCGGATCATCCGTCAGCAGTTCTACCTCCGGGTCTTCGGAGACCAGATGGTAACCTAATCGCACACTACTAACCTTTAACCATGCCTGCCAGTTGCCCTGCCACAGGCGGATCGTTTTGTCCTCACTGCCACTGACAATCGTCTTGCCATCGGGCGAAAACGCCACTGACCAGACGGAGGCTTGATGCCCCTGGAACGGTTGCCCAATCGGGGTGCCATCGATGCTCCACAGGCGGATCGTGTTGTCCTCACTGCCACTGACAATCGTCTTGCCATCGGGCGAAAACGCCACTGACATGACGGAGGATTGATGCCCCTGGAAGGTGTCAGGCAACCGCGCCAGATTGAGTGCCTGATGCAGGCTTCCCTGCACCGTGCTCAGTAGCTGGGCAGGAAAGTTCTCCAGGTTTTCTCCCATTGCCTGCACCGCCAGTTCCAGCGCCGTTCTTGGCTGAAATGGCAGAATATTCTGCACTTTGGTTGCCATCTCCCGCAGGCGTGACTCGGTCAATGCCCGTTGCAGCGTGGTAATCCGATCCTGCTCATGGGCATCACTCCGCTGCCAGAAGGGTTCATCTTTACTCAAGTTTTGCAAGTAGGGTTGTAATGCTTCCCATTGCTCCCGCACCGCTGCCAGCAAGCCCCCCATCATTAGGTTGCGGTCTTTCTCCTCCGGCTTCAGGTCGGGGTTCTGCTGGTCTTTCTCCCACTCCAGCCGTGCCGCTTCCAGCCGTTGGCTCAGCCGCCGCAATTCCCGGCTCTCTTCACACCATCCCGCCAGCCGTTCCCATCCCAAAATCAGCGCTTCATGGGCCAGGTCAACGCTGTCCTGCTCTGAGACCAGCAAGCGCCCTTTGATCAGGCTTTCCAGCACCAGCCCCATCTGCTGTTGTGTCGCTGGGGTGGTGCCTGCCAGTTCTAGCAATGTGGTACGGGGTTGGCGTTGGCGGGTGTCTTTTTCGCCTTCACTCGTCCTCACGAGTCGCAGCAGAATTACCCGTATCCAGTCCTGCCCCTGTTGGGGGCGTTCCTGCGTCGGTGTCAGGTTAATCGCGCCTGTGTAGGGATCGATGTAGTCGCGATCGCGATAAATCTGGTCGGCATGGTCATTCAATGCCCCTGCCAACCTGCCAATGGTTTGATAGCCCGCTGTCGTTAACTGGTGGCTCTGGTTATCCCGCAACTCCCACAGCTTGGTCAGCGCAAACTGCAACAGCGGCAAAAATCCTGGTTCCTCTCGCGTGTCCTTAGCAATCTCAGTCAGCAAATCTGGCGCGAGTTGATAGCCTTGTTTTTGGGCAGGTCGAGTAATGGCACTCACCAGATCGCCTCCAGACGGTGACGACACATACACTGCCGCCTCAATCACCCGTTTCAACGCCTCGTCATGCAGACAGGCTTCCACAAAGTCTGCCCGCATCGTCATCACCACCGCCAGTCGTGCTCTGGGCATCTCCGCCACCTGACAAAGTAATTGAATCAACCGACGACTCTGGGCAGGTTTAGAGACCGTAAACAGTTCCTCAAACTGATCCACGACCAGCAATACTCGCTGATCCGGCGGCAATGCCTCCACCAGGGGCAGCATTCCCTGACTCTCTTGATCCTGATTTACTTCATCATTAATGCAAGTATCCAGCAACCGCTGATTCTCAATGCCTTGAAACAGCGGCTCCAGGGTTTCCTCCAGGCATTGCAGTGGCTTTAGCCCTGGCTTCATGGGTTCCAGCACGACCCAGTTTGTGCCGCTCTGCTTCAGTGCCGGAATCAGCCCCGCCCGCACCAGAGAAGACTTCCCACTGCCGGATGCCCCAATCACTGCCACAAAGTTCCGCTGCTCCAACGCCTGCCACAGCTTCTCAATATCCTTCTCGCGCCCAAAGAAGAACGCTGCCGTTTCCTCTGTAAACGCCTCCAACCCCTGATAGGGGCAGGTCTCATCCGGCACGACCTCCGCCACCAACCCATAGCTGACAATCGGAATCGCCCCACCCATCCCCAAAAAGATCGGCTCCTGTCCACTCCCCTTGAGTTGGCGATCAATAAAACCAAAGGTATCGAGCGCTGTCACGGTTCCCTGGCGGGCATTCTCCGACCGCAGGCTTTCCAGCAACGTGCCTGTGAATACGCTGTGATCTTTCGACTTCAAAGCATAGGATTCTTGAAAACTGCGACAGGCGGCAATCAAGCAATAGTTGTTGCGAGAGAACGCCAACAGGCTTTTCTTGACCAGCTCATCCTCAATCAAGAACCCACTGTGGCAACAGTCCAACAGCATCAGCAAACTGCTCAGGTTCGCCTTCTGAATCAACCCATTTAGTTTGTTAAAGGATAATCCTTCTTCCTGTGAAATAATCCGCTTGTCTTTAAGCTTCACCTTACAACTCGAAGTCGCCAGATAACCTCGCTGGTCGAACTCGCTTTCTTCAACGGTGAAGCCATGCCCGGTAAAGTAAATCAGCGCATCTTGATTCGCCGCCTGCTTCAGAAACTTCACCAATTCCTCATCAAGCTTGCCGTAGTCCACCCAACCAGGTTTTGACTTGGTGCCACTCAGCAGCGTCACCTCTTGAAAGTCGCCGTGGTCTTTCAATACTTTTGCGATCGCCCTGGCGTCATTCGCAGGTTTCGACAACTTCGGCAGGCTGTCGTAGTCACCAATACCAATCACAAGGGCATACCGCTTCATATTCAAAAACAGGGTGGGAGCTTACTGAATGAGCTTTAGTCATCAGAATAACCTGCCGTTCCTATCACCTGTCCATAATGGGTTCGAGGTTAGGGCGAGGTTATGGGGCGATCGCCACTGACTAATTCTCCATGAGGAGGGGACGATCGCCGCTAATTGTCTCCAGATAGGGACAGCAAAGCGACGATTTCCTTTGCCGGGGTTCTGCCTCAGACCTGTTCGAAAGGGTAGGAAGCGCGATCGCTCTGCTGCTCATCGAACTGGGCGATCGCCTCTTCGAGTTGGGTCACCAAGATGAGTTTGCTGGTTAGGATTTGGGTGAGCAGGTTGCGGACATTATTAAAGATTGGGAGATGCTCAGAATCAGTATGAGGACGAGGAATAGAGTCGAGGATTTTGCCCTGTAAGCTGACGCCTTCACTCCCCATGGGCAAAAACTAGGACAAAAGACTGGCTCACACTCAGAGGCTCTTGGTGTCAAGTTCTGGAGGATGGAGATTTTATGTGTTAGAAAATGTAAATTGCCTGTTCAATTTGCCATTTCGGTTGTGCGTGAGCGTAGAAGATCATGGCCAAAATCGTAGCTGTTCATGGAATCAGCCAGGAATATCGTGGTCGTCACACGATTCGTGCCGAATGGTTGCCCCAGCTAAAAGATGGGTTAGAGCGGGCTGGATGGGCCCTTGAGTCAGATGATGACTTCGACTGTGCATTCTACGGCGATATTTTTCGCAAAGAGGCAAAGGCGATTGGGATTCCTGATTACAACAAATACGATATTGAAACGGACTGGGAGCGATCGCTCCTGCTCGCGCTGTGGACAGAGGTATCGAAGGTCGAGCCAGATATCGCTGGTCCAAATGAGGCGTCAACTGAGAAGGGTTTCGTTACCGACTTAGCACAAAAGGCGTTGCGTGCGCTGAGTCGCTCCCGCTATTTTGGCAGCGCCGCAGAAAAGTTTGTGATTCATTGGCTGAAGCAGGTGGGCGGATATTTACACGACCCAAACTTGAGGCGTCAGATACGAGATCGGGTAGTAGAGAGCATCTCGGATGACACCCGTGTGCTGATTGGTCACTCTCTGGGGTCGATTGTCAGTTATGAGGTGTTGTGCGAGCATCCGGAATGGCCCGTAGAAGCCTTTGTGAGTTTGGGATCGCCCCTGGGTATTCGGACTCTCATTTTCGATCGGCTCGACCCTGCCCCAAAGGATGGTGTGGGGCATTGGCCGGGAAGCGTGACGCATTGGGTGAATATTGCAGATAAAGATGATGTTGTAGCGCTGGAGAAGCAGCTCGACCCGTTGTTCCAGGAAACGGTGGTAGACTGGCCGATCGATAATGGGATTGCGGCGTTTGCCCACGATGGGGGGCGCTATTTGACGGCTAAGCAAACCGGGGAGGCGATTAAATTGGGGTTGGGGCTGTAAATGGATAGTTCGGTTAAACAGCCACGATACTATCTGATCGCCTGTGGCACAAAGGATTATCCTAATTTTAAGAGCTATAGCACGCTAGAAAGCGTTGAGGCTGACCTGCAACGGGTTGCTACGGTGCTGTCGAAGTTTGGGTATCAGCGTGTCCTACAGAATGATTTAAGCTTAAATCCAACCCGTGAAGCTTTAACGGTGGCGTTTGCAGAGTGGCTTTTGAGTAAAGACCTGAGTGCTCATGATCGGGTTATTTTTTATTACTCAGGTCACGGGCATACGATTGAGGGCGATCGCCACTATTTACTACTACACAGTACGAGAGAACATATACTAGCCCAAACATCGTTAGCGACAGATGAATTGGTTAGACCACTCATCAATGAAGGAGTTAATGTTAGCCAAATTCTTTATATCATAGATACATGCTACGCAGGTCAAGGTGTAGCGGATATCAGTGGATTCGCGTCTAAAGTCTTCGATATACACCAAAAGGAACTTGAGAAAAATCGTAAATCAGTACATCTTGCAGCCGCAAGTCGGTTGAAACAAACGGCTCAAGAAGGCGTATTTTCGGCACTGTTTCAATCGGAGTTGGAGCGGTTGTTAGAGGGTAGTGGAGAATCTAGTAACGGACATCATATTCAGCCAAGCCTATTATTCGATAATATCAATAATGCGAGACATAATTCTCAGGAATTAAAACAGCAAATTGTATACAATATAATTTCTGCTGGGAAAGAGGCTTGCTTTTTCCCAATTCTTCCTAAGAAACTGCTGATTTGGGAAGCCAATGTAGATCGTGTAATTGAGCAGCTATTAGCAGCTATTAGCAGCCGAGAGGAAGAGGCTCTATTTTTCATTAACTCATTTCTGCTGATGAGCCCGGTTAGGGAAGATTTTGTCTTTGAAAAGGCTAATCTTCCAAAGAAATTATATCGTAGATATTCAGCTCTAGGGGTTGACAAAAGCAGCAGTAGGAGTAAGGTGAAGCAATGACCCACACCCCTGGCCCGGAACGCAGCGCGCTAGAGCAGACCCCGCACTCTGTGCTGGTGGAAATTGTT
>JAYKGU010000152.1:0-6298 GCA_035285585.1 Synechococcales cyanobacterium | reverse complement strand
ACCCAGAACAACCTGGCAATTGCCTACCGTGAACGCATCCGGGGCGACCGGGCGGAGAATCTAGAGCAGGCGATCGGGCGCTTTCGCTCTGCGCTGGAAGTTAGAACGCCTGAGACGTTGCCCTTAGATGCCCTGCAAACGGGCCGAAACCTGGGTAACCTGGGCTTTCGGGAAGGGCTTTGGGGTCTTGCCATTGAAGGCTACACCATTGCCATTGCCGCGGTGGAGCAGAGCCGCCACTGGGCGATTAGCAATGAGCGGAAGCAGGAAATCCTGGAGCAGGCGATCGCAGTTTACGAAAACATGATCCATGCCTGCATTCAGTGCGATCGGCTGGATCTGGCATTGCAAACCGTCGAGCGGTCTCGCTCCAAGCGGCTTGTAGAACTGATGGCAACCCATGACCTCTATGCCGATGGTGTCCCCGATGACATCCGCCCAATTCTGGAGAAATTGGAAGCGATTCAACAGAAGATGGATCAACACCGTCGCCCGGACTCCTCCAGTCCAGAGCGAGAACTGACCGGAGCGACCCGCCAGAGCCGTGCGGCATCCCAGGCTGAAAGCGAGTTGATCCAGCAGCTTGAAGCGCAAAAGCAGGCATACCTCCAGCAACTCAACGCCAAAGACCCCGTTTCTGCTGGCTTAAAAGAAGTCCAGGTTCCCGACCTGGAATCGTTGCGATCGTTGGTGCAATCTCCCCATACCGCCCTGCTCAGCTTTTACACCACCGACACCGACACCCATATTTTCATCCTCAAAGCCAATAGCCTGCATCACTTTGTTTGTACCGGGCAGGGGTTCAACTCCCTGCAAAGCTGGCTGATTGATACCTGGGTCAATCCCTATATCGCCATCAACAATGCCAGAACTCAGGAAGAGCGCCGCCAACGCCGCCAGGTCTGGATGTCCGCCATGCCCACCACGTTGCAAGAATTGGCTCAACGCCTGCAACTCTCAACGCTACTCCAGCAAGACTACATGGGTGACATACAAAACCTGATCCTGACCCCCCACCTGTTTTTGCACCAAATTCCGTTTGGGGCACTGCCCCTGGCGGAAAATAAAACCCTGGGGGATGTCTACCTGATTCGCTATGCCCCCAGTTGCCAGGTCTTGCAATTCTGTGAACAGCGTGCTCCCGTCCAGCTCGATCGCCTGGGCATCGTCGAAAATGCCACCCACGACCTGCCCTTTTCCAGCTACGAATGTGAGCAAATCGCCCAACTCTTTGCCGTTTCAGCAGACCATCGCCTGCGCGGACGCACCCACGCCACCCCCAGCAACTATCGCACCCTCCTGAGCCAGGTGCAGGGACTCGTCTCTAGCCACCATGCCCAATCCCGCATCGATAATCCCCTGGAATCCGCCCTGATGTTAGCCGATGGCTCCCGTGTCACCCTGGGGCAATTGCTCTCCCCTGGATGGCGATTCCGTAACCTGGGGGATGTCTTCCTCTCCGCTTGTGAAACGGGTCTCAGCTTCAGTGTGAAATCGACGGAGGAGGGCTTAAACATCAAACGCACGGATGACATTTTCACGATCGGTACCGGATTTCTGTGCGCGGGGGCACGCAGCGTTATCAGCACCCTGTGGTCTGTCGATGACCTGGCGACGGCACTGTTTTCCACCTTCTATCACCGCTACCGTCAAGCGGGCAAAAACCGCGTCACAGCCCTCAGGCGCGCCCAGAACGACCTGCGGAAGCTCAGCGGGCAGGAGTTGAAGGACCGCTATAAAGAACCGATCCAGGCTCTTTTAGACCAGCAATGGCAAATGGCTGATAAATACCGCCGCACCGCCCGTCGGCAGCAAAACCAACCTGATGAACAGTATTGGGTTGGAATTCAACAACGCCTGGAAAACGCCATTGGTTACCTGAAGCAACAGTGCAAGTGCGATCGCCCCTTTGATCACCCAGTCTACTGGGCTGGCTTTGTCGTCCAGGGGATGCCTTAGAAACGTCAGCAATCCTCACCATCTCTATACTCACTAAAAGAAAGATTACTGGGTTGCAAACTAACCCGCAGAAGCTCCGATTACTTCCTAGAAGCATATCGGAGCTTTATTTATGAGCCATCGTCTTTACCATTCCTCCCGTAATCAGTCCCGCCGCTTAACTACCGCTCCTGGCAGCAAATCCAAGCTGTTTCAGCCAAGTCGTCCAACGGCCCAAACCTCACGCAAAACTCCCTGGTCTTGGGTGGTTGCCGGAGGATTGGCCAGTCTCCTGGTCGCCGCTGTTCCCCTTCTGGAGTGGTATCGCAGCGCCCCCGTCCTGGCCATTCTGGCCCTGGATGTATCTGACTCTGGCCTTGCTGATGGCAAATCGGTCGAGGACATTTGCCGATCTCAGACGAAATTTCTGAAGGCGAGGGATCAGGCGATCGACTTTGTTTATGCCGATACCACCGAGCCGACACTCTTTCATTCGGTGAATAGCCCCATTCGAAGCTATGGCCGCTGCAAGCCCTATGCTTCCTCCCGTCCGGGTACTGTGGGCCAAGGCTGGGGCACTTCTCCGATCCTCCTGCTAGAGCGAGTTTACACCCAAGTGCAAATTCAGCATCAGCAGGGCAAGGTCAAACCCGCCGCCATTACCGTCTGGTTAGATGCTGCCGAACCTGGCTCTGAATTACCGCCTTTGGACTTTTCTGTATTGGGTCAACAGATTCAGCAACTCAATGAACTCCAGGCACAGATTGCCATTGTTGGCCCCACTGGCGAACTCCGTGAGGAATTGGAACGCCTGAGCCTTGCCAACCCCAACCTGCGCGTCTGTGGGTTGCCAGATGCCCAGGAGTGCATTCGCAGCACCTTTGCTGCTGCCCGTGCCCTGGCTAAGCACTAATCGCACTGCCTCGTTCCCCAGGTTGCAAAGATCTGGGGAATTGTTCTGATTTATTTCTGTCTACTAAATGGAGCGAAATCTCATGAATGCTGTTGACCCCTCAGATAATGATTTTCCCAAACCCGCTGCTGGGGATGAGCCTGATTTCCACAACTTCCCCTTAGATCGCCCGCCCTACAGCCGAATTATTTACTCCTGGCTAGAACTTTCAGACAATAACCTCGATCGCCTGGAGCAAGAGGATTTTGCTGGCATTAAGCAATGGCTGGAGGTAGAAGCCCAGAGCGGCTTTGCATGGCAGCGGGGAAGTGACCTGGCGGCGATCGTCCAGCAACGGGCACCCGAAGGTTTGCGGCCCATCACCACGGTTTTGGTTGGTTTGTTCAGTGCCCTTGTGGTGGGGGGCAGTGCCATGCTGGCCCTGGAGGGGCGGAACCCTGTGGCTGTAGGCGTGGGTGGGGTCGTTGCTGGAGGTGCCGCTGTTGCGGCCAACTTGGGCGCAGCCCGCTATCTAAAGCATCTGACCATCCGCCACAATACCTTGCAAGCCCTGGCTCAACTCCAGGCAGCACAGCTCGAAACCGCTCCTGAATAGCTTGGCGTCCCTCTTCAGTTCTGGGAGAGGGACCGTGCTTTGGGGCGGGCTGTGGAAATACCGAATTCTATGTCTGTCCCGCAGCAACCAAAACTTGAGTTGCAACAAATAACCTGATTTTCACGATACAAGATTGTCGAACAACGTGAGCAACTATGAAACTCCAAAAACACATTCTGGAATCCAAAAAAGTCCTGCTAACAGAAGTCGAAGGTTCGGCTTTGACGAAAGCACCTACGGTAGACAAAGTGGTGGCAGCACTGGGCTTAAGCGTTGAAGCCGCAACTGTTTTGGTTCTGACAATTCCCGCAGGCTTGCCCATTGCCATGGGGGCTGCGGCGTTGCCCCTGTTGATCAATATCGCTGCGGCTTGGTTCCACAGCACCTACTATGAAATTCCGGATGCTTATGCCGCCTTACTCCCTCGCTACGAAGCGCACCTGGTTGGCGAAACCATTCGAGCTTTGGAAGCTTTGGAGATTTGTCGCCACCAAGCAGGAGTGCAGTACATCGCTATGGTTCACCGCCCTAAGGAAATCCGTAGTGTGGGGCAAGCTAAAGGACTGGCTCAGGTCAAATTTTCCCAAGAGCGCATTGTTGACCTGGAGGAGCAGGGCATCTACGCCATTAAACAATGCCAGAAGGCATATCAAGAGAAGCTTAAAAGCTTACCCGATCGCTGTCCTGAACCCCAGGTAGAGATTCGGGGATTAAGGGCGAAAGAGGCAGCGCAGGCAGAGGAGACCTGGAAGAAGGCGTGGATTGAGGCTGAAATCGTCAAGCTACAAGCAGAGCAAGAGGGGGAGTTAGAGGGAATTCAGGCGGCCTATGGACGGGCGATCGCCTCCTGGCGACAGAAGGAAGCGCAGGGTTTGCAGGAGTACCGGGCTTACACCCCACCCGATGACGACTATCCCGCAGTGGCTTAGCCTCAAAACTCCAACCCCCCTGGGGAAGTTTGGCGGGTACAGGCCGACCCAGGGGATGCGAACATCAGCGAATCCTTCTCGGCAAAGCAGCTCGAAAAGGCGATCGCCCCGGTCAATGAGCAGCGGAGCGATCGCCCACGGACTGCGTTCGAGCCAACACTCCAGGTGCTGCTCAAGGTCGAGGTTTGTGCGAGACGCCTCAACGAGTTCGGCGTCTGAAATGCTGTTTCCGTTAGTCTTAAGTTTGAAAATCGGCATGATTCTGAATTCCGTTCGTACAGGCGTGTCCTGCAGCCAGTATGGTCATCGCACGGCTACCTAGTTAAATTGCCCATCTCTGAAGCAAAGTTCTCGTAGAACCATCTGTTGAGATATGGGAGCAGACTTCAATTTGAATTTCTTCACATTCTGAAACAAGCTCACATAACCGTTGAACAACTCAACGATCTGCTCTAGCTGTAGACGATTGTCTACGGATCGAAGTCGTCCAATCCTAGAGTTCCTGTCAATCAAGTCAAGCCCAGAGGGCGATCGCCCCATTCAGCTCGCTACGTCCGACGGGCACCATGCGGCGAATCGGTGGTGCATCGGGCGTCACCAGGATTAGCTCCAGCCGATCATCGAGAATCAGCGGATAGATCAGCACCGCCCCCTCCAGGGTGCGGAGGTTATCGCGCAGAGCATTCAACTGCTCCAAATCTAGATTCTGCCGCCGTGCCGTGCGGCTCAGCTGATCAACGGCAGCGAGCACCTCCGGGTGGTTAAGAAAGTCATCAAAGCCTGCCATCAGCGTCTGCTGGTTGGCCACCAGTTCCGCGAGTCGCTGCTGCTGCTGGGGGGTGCGATCGTCGGGAGGGATAGCTCGCAGCTGGCTCAGCTCCTGCCCCTGGGCGATCGCCTGGTCATACAGCGCCAGAATGTCCTGCTCCGGCGGCAAATAGTCCAGCCTCGCAAGGTTTGGGCCGTTGCCCCGCACGTTTTGCAGGTAGTCCTCCAGTTCCTGGACTTTGAGCAGCTCCAGCACCTGCTGCGCCTCCAGCACACGGTCCTGTTGCAGCAGCAAATCCGCCAGGGTGCGATAGGTGGCGGCAACGGTGTCGGTGTAGGACTGCTGCACCTCCAGCGGCAGGGGCCGCACTGATTGGCGAATCTGCTCGGTCAGGTTCACTGACTGCTTGTAGCAAAGGATGGCGATCGCTGGCCGTTGCTGCCGCAGCATCAGCGCCCCGACGTTGCCCCAGGTGATGGCCTCGCCCGAGGTATCCTGAATCTGCCGCTGAATAGCCAGGGCCTGACCATAGAACTCCAGCGCGGCGACCTCATCTCCCTGCCGCGTCAGAACCAGCCCCAGGTTGCTCAACGCCGCCGCTTCACCCTGGCGATCGCCCATCTCTTGAAAGATGTCTAAAGCCTGCTGGTAGTAAGCCTGTGCCTGGGGATAGTCCTCAAGCTGGTGAGCCACCAGCCCCAGCTGATTGAGGGTGGTGCCTGCCGCCACCTGCTCCCCCATCTCTTGCAGGACACCCAGAGCCTGGTCATACTGGTCGAGGGTCTGCCCATAGCGGGCAATGCTCTCCCGGAGGCGAGCCGGATCTGCGGCAGCGGCTCCCGCCTGCTCATTCATTTGTCGGGCAGTGGTCAAGAGCTGTTGGTACTGCTCCACCAGTTGCTGGGTGTCTGGGGAGGAGTCCACCGCCGCCAGATGTTCAAAGACGGCCAGGGCCTGCTGATGGGCCTGCAACGCCTGCTGGTAGTCCCGCAGGCTGCGATAGACCGCACCCAGGTTGTTGAGGGTGGCTCCTTCCCGCAGGCGATCGCCCCGCTGCCGATGAATGGCCAGGGCCTGCTCATAGACGGCCAACGCCTGGGGAAATTGCCGCAGCATCCGGTACAAATCCCCCTGGTTGCTCAGGATAATGCCCC
>JAYKGU010000151.1:0-6157 GCA_035285585.1 Synechococcales cyanobacterium | reverse complement strand
CCATGCCTTAGGTGTTAGCCAACTATTGTGCTTGGCAGCACCTGCATCCAGTTCTGGGGACGGTTACAAACCTTTAAGGAGATTTTGGAAAATGATCCTACCGGACACATAAGGGCAAATGGCCATTTGCCCCTACCAGCCGTTTAACCGAAGGTAATTTTTTCCCTGGAAATTTCCTAAATAAAGGCTCGAAGCCTTTCAATTAAGACTCAGAACCTTTAAATGAATGCTGAGCACTTTTTAATAATCATTCAAAACCTTTAAATGAACGGTCAGAACCTTTCAATTAGAGTTCAGGACTTTTCAATTAAAGTTCAAGACTTTTCAATCAACCCTCAAAACCCCTTCAAAAAAGTTCGGAAGCTTAAAATACCGGTGGCGATCGCCCCCATCTCAGTCTACGGTTTTCCCAGCACCCTACAGCGTTATCTATTCAAAGGTACCTAATTTTTCTTTACACAGTAGATGCGTAGTAAAATAGACATATCAGAAAACTCGTAAAGAGTGAATTTTGAAGAGAAATGTATAGAAGTTAAGATATGAAAATTTTATTTCTTGCGGCTAATCCTGATGGTACCAGCTTTCTTCATTTAGACGAGGAAGTCCATAGAATTGAAGATAGCCTGCGAAAATCACGCTTGCGGGATCAGTTTCAGTTTGAAACCAAGTGGGCTGTGAATGCGGCTAGCCTGCGGCAGGCGCTATTGGAGGAAGACCCCGATATTGTGCATTTTTCTGGCCATGGCGAAGGACAGTCCGGACTGGTGCTCGTTGGCCAGGGGGACGAGCCTAAGCCCGCCACCGCTGATGCCCTATCGGCCCTGTTTAAGCTTTTTCCCAAAATTAAATGTGTGCTGCTGAATGCCTGTTATGCCGAGGAGCAGGCACGGGCCATCGTCCAGCATGTTGGCTACGTGATTGGCATGAAACAGTCGATTAAGGATGATGCAGCGATCGCCTTCTCCACTGGTTTCTACGACGGGTTGGGCTACGGCAAATCAATCGAAACAGCATTTGAGCTGGGCTGTGTAGCCATTCAATTTGAAATGGCGGATTTCTCCTCCGTCTCGCGCAAATTCATTCCCATTGACGTTGAAGATACTCAGAATAAGCTGGTGCCTCTTGCCGATCATCTCATTCCTGTTTTGCTCAAGCGGGAAGAGACCATTTCTCGTAAAGTAGACCACTTCCCTGAAAAGCAACAAACATTTGAAAGCCTCGGCGAATCAGCAGACCAGCAATACCGGGAACGCATTCGAGAATTTTTGCAAGACGAGAAGCTGACCAACACGGAAATCTTTCAGCTTGCTACGCTGGCCAATGTTCTGAAGATTCCTCAGAGCGATGCGCATAGGATGATTGAGGAAGAACAAAGCCGGATTCAGGGGGGGCGATCGCACTCCCCTCAACGGCCTATCGCTGGGCAGTTTCACAGTGGTCAGAGTGTGGAAACACGAAAGCCAATAGGTTTTCAATCTAAAACGCTAATAGCGATGGTATTGACTTCAGTTATTGGCATAGGCTCTATTGCTTACTATTTTTACGCCATTGCTGAGCCTGATCCGCCTGTAAAAAATGAAACGCAGGAGGTATCGCCAGATCCAAAGAAACAGGAAATCGTTAGCACTCTAGATAATTACAATATCGGTATTTGCTATCTAGATAGCGTGGCCCAACTTCAGGAAGAAGGAACTTTTATTAAGCAAGAGTTAATTGAATATGGCTTATCTGAAAATCGAATTCAAGTCAGGGGATTACCGCAAAGCTGGTTTGACAGCACAGGGGGGCTAAGCAGCGACCAGATTCGCTATGAAAGCGGGACTGAGGATCAGGCTGCCCAGGCATTAAAAGAAGCTTTAGCTCAAAGCAACATTGCAAGAAACTTTAATTTGCAAACCATCCGAGGAAGTTCTCCCAATTCCATCTCAATTTTCCTCCACTCTCAGGCGTTGACCCTATCTAGATCAGACCTGAGGATTCACTATTTTCCTCAGGAAGACGAGGCAACCGTCGCAGATGCGCTATCTCCATTTGGTGAGGTCGTTGAGCTTGGAGTTTCAGCCCAAGCCAAAGTTGCTGCTACAAATGCTATCTGGTTTGGTTCCCAAGCCAGTCTTGAGGATGTCAAGCTGGTTGCCGAAAAATTATTAAAAGCAGGAGTACCCATTCAATCCATTCGTCCATTCCGTACAGATAAACCCCTAATCATCCAAGTTGGGGCAGATCGTGAACTGCCGGAGGACGGATCTGTGTGGACAGTGGAAGCTGTGCGTCAAGCGTCAGATTTTAGGCGTTAGCTCCTATTTATCTCCATCAAGCTCGTGGACATCGAGCGAAAGGGATCGTATCTGGAAAAGAAACATCACTGGGCGCGGAGAATCAAAGTGACTGAGCAGTTTGAACCAATTCATTTGCAGCGCAAGCTTGTTCCGCTGGAGGTGGAAGCCGAACCGCAACAGTCGGGGCGATCGCTCGTTGTGGCGATCGGCATCAACGACTATGCCCACTGGCCCAAGCTCAAGAATGCCGTTCCAGATGCCGCTGGCTTTCAGCAAATCCTCGTTGAGCAATTTGGGTTTCTGGCCCCCATGCCGCCGCTCCTTGAAGGTGCCGCCACCAAAGACGCCATTGAAGCCCTTATTGAAGATCAGCTCCGCTATCTGGTGGCAGAAGAGGACAGCCTGGTGCTGTTCTTTGCCGGACATGGCCACACCCGCGTCGAAGCGCATTCAGAAACGGGATTCCTCGTGCCCGTGGATGCCCGCAGGCCCGATACCAGGGAATACTGGAGCGACTATGTTCGGCTCAGCCACTGGCTGGAGGAGATTGCCGAACTTCCCGCCAAACACATCCTGGTGATTCTCGACGCCTGCCACAGCGGGTTTGCCCTGGGTGAAGCCGTCCACCGCTTTCGAGATGCCGTTCGCTATCAAAACGACCTGACCAGTCGCCGCAGCCGCAAAGTCATCACCTCAGCCCAGCGCGAACAGCCTGCCCTTGACGGGGGACCCATTCCCGACCATTCCCTGTTTACGGGCACGTTGATCCAGGGCTTCAGCGGGGGAGCCGACCTGGAGGGCAACGGCCTGATCACCGGCTCAGAACTGGGGCTGTTTGTGCAGCAGAAAGTAGCCCAGGCATCTGCCTCAGCCCAGACCCCCGACTTTGGCTCTTTTCACCTGGACGATCGTGGTGAAATGGTCTTTTCGTTGCGAGACCAAAGCTTTGAAGCGCTGAAAGCCCGCGCCTTTGCAGCGCTGAGGACAGGGCAATTCGCCCTTTTCAAAGATTTGACCGAACAGGTCATCGCCCTCAAACCATCCAGCCCTGAAGTACTGTATCTGGAATTTCGGCTGCGCTTTTTAGAGAACCAGTTCGACCGGGTAACCGAGGTCATTGACCAGCTTGTAACCTCTGACCTGAGCGAGTCCCAGCTTCCCCTCTCCCACAACGATCTGCTGAAAATTCAGGTGCGGCTGCCCTGCTGGATACCCGTCTTTGCCATTCCAGAGACAGAATTTCCGCTGAGAGTCGCCATCCTCAACGGGCCAACCAAAGAAAATCTGGGCGTTCTCAAAGCCCAGCCTTTGGGAGACGGCCAGGGATATTTGATGCCATCCCAAACCCTCTGCCAGCTCAGCATCACCAACCCCACGCCCCATCCAGTGCATGTTTACCTGGTAGGGTTTGACGATACGGGGCGGTTTCAGCTAGAAACCCTCTGGAGCGACATGGACCTGGTTTTGCAGGGGATTCCCCCCAGGGAGACAAAGGCGGGATATCTTTTCAGGCCCCAGGGGCAACCTGGCGTGCGCGAAATCCGCCTCTTCGCCTCCCCCCGCCCTATCCGCTTCTTTCTATTCCCAGCCTCCCCCGATGCCTACGGCGCACAAATTGAAGCGATCGCCCCCGAAGACTTACAAGACCTCCAAATGAAAGCCATTCGCTTCAGCCTGATGCCCAACCTACTTCAACCCCATCCGAAGTAGAGTAAGCTGTTTTTTATGCATCTCCACATCTCTCTGGTTTTGTGATTAGTTCGTTGTTGTAGAAGCCGGTTCAACGGGGGTTAGATTGATGATTTGAGAAGAGACTTTTGCCGTCGCATTAGATGCAAGGTCGTCGCAAAGGGGGCGATCGCCCCGAAATTCCGGCTCGCTCTCCAGGTCTTGACTATGATTCAGGTATCCCCGTATCCAGGCACATCCCTCTGCCAGAAGCTCGTCCAGCGTTTGCACCTCCCAGACTTTGACCTGCCATAGTTCATCAGGCCGCAGATCAGTTCTCAATTCAGGGTTGACGATATTGTGGCTGAATCCGGCAGTAATCAACTGTTGTCCGTCAGCGCTAAACGCGACGTGTTTCACCTCATCGTGTCCCTTGAATACCGCGAGCTGCTGACCCTGCAAATTCCACACGCGAGCCGTACCATCCCTGGAGGCGGTGGCCAGTTGGTTGCCATCCGGGCTGAATACGACGGAATTAATCACCTGCGTATGTCCCCGCAGTTCGGCTTGCTGCTGCTGCTTTTCCCGGTTCCAGAGCCGGACGACGACAATGCCGTTGTCAACACCAGACATAGCCACTAAATCGCCGTTTGGGCTGAAGGTAACATACCGGGGAGTCATCCCGGCTTCGATTTCATCGACTTTACTTTGCTGCTGCCAGTCCCACAGTTCCAACTGCCCATCAAAGCCCCCTGCAGCAAGGAGTTGGCCGGTTTCATCAAACGTGAGACCCTGTCGCCAGCCAGAACCAATATTTCCTTCAATCCTCTCTATCGGTAAAGAAACCTGCTGTTCCGGTTGGATAATATTGTGGAGCACGATGTCGTTTCCCCCCAGCGCCAGCCATTGATTGTCTGGGCTAAAACTCCCTGACCAAGCTCCCCCACCATAAACGTCCCGCTGGAAGGTGCCCAAGTCTGTTGAACCGAAGCCCTTCATTTCAGGGGTCAGCAGCAAGGTTTCCAGGTTCCAGACCCATACCTTGCCATCCTCGGAATTACCCAGGGCTAAGAAACGGTCATCCGGGCTAAAGCGGAGTTCAGCGATCGCCTGATTTGAAGGAGGCAGCACCGCCGTTCTCTCCTGGCTGGCCAGGTTCCAAACCTGTACCGTCCCCGATGCTGTCGCCACCGCGAACTGCTGACCGCTGGAGCTAATGCGAATACCGGTGGCCGCATCCTGGCCGGAGTAGCCCCGAAATTCCTGAAGCTGGTTACCTTCTAAATTCTGCCAGACCCGCACCGTTCCATCCTGACCCACTGTCGCTAACTGTTGCCCGTCCGGACTGAAGGCCAGATCGAGAACTCCGCCAGTGTGTCGAAACTGGGCCAGTTGATTGCCGCCCAAATCCCACAAATAGACAATTCCGTCAACACTATTGGCGGTCACGATGCGCTGACTATCGGGGCTAAACCGAACGTTGAAAGCCTCTGTATTACTATTGAAAAAGTTGGCTCCCTGGCCTGAAGCCACCCATTGATAATTTCCATTATTTGGGTTGTATCCATAAACGGATAGAGTTCTAGCTGAAGCGCTGGCACGGTATGTGCCATCAGGGCTGATTGCCACGTACTCATTATTGTCCAGGGTTGTCCTTTCAGCCGCGTTGATGCCAAAGCTCTCCAGATCCGGTGCTTCCTCAAGCTGGACCTCTCCCCAAATATTCCATCGCTTGGCGATCCTTCCCTGACGAGCTTCATCATATACTTCCATGACAAGTTGTTCACCATCCGGCGTAAAACTAAAATTCCAGATGGGGCCGATAATAGTATCAACCTCCAAGGTGTTCAACCCGGTCAAGCGCTGACCCGACGTATCCCAAAAGCTTACGGTATTATCCCCGTGGGCTGTGGCAATTATCTGGCCATCGGGACTAAAGGTGATATGCCGAATATCCCCATCAGCAACTAGCCGATTCCTTTCCCGCGCCTGTGACATGGCGTTTTGAAGCGTTGCCTGCACCTCGTTCTGGAGTATATCTGGGGGAGCAAACAGTCTCAATAAAGGATGTTTCAGCGCTTTTCCGGCTTTGATACTTTCGACCAGGGCTTCCAGGTTTTGGTCCAGCAGCAGTCGTCCTGCGGCTGACCCCTGCAGATCCCGAACCTGGTTGATTTCTGAACTGCGCAGGAAAACCATAACACCCAGGG
>JAYKGU010000150.1:0-5706 GCA_035285585.1 Synechococcales cyanobacterium | reverse complement strand
CTCTTAGTACTTCCGAACTATTCTACTCCGTTCATCGGTACTACCAGGAAGATTTCCAGGAAAGATCCATAGGAACAGTATGAAGATTTTGGCGGGCAAAATCTGTCCCCATTTGGGTTAACGTATCTCTCGACAACCCACCTACACCCGCTATAGCGAGCTTTACACCCTATAGGCTACAGTCTCATCAGGTTTGGAAGACAGGTGAGTCATGCCCCCGATGTCACGACCTGAATGGAGAGCTGGGATACATGGGCTGGAGCTGAGATGGCTCCCGGAAAAGCCTGCTGTCGAGTTGGATGGATGGATTGAGGGTCGGTAAAGATGAACGTGCGATCGCCCCTGTCGTTGCCCGCCGACTATCCAAACAGCATGATGGCGTTTGAAGACGATATTTTTATCAGCTACACCCATATCGACAACCAGCCGTTGACGGAGGGGCAGAAGGGCTGGATTTCCCATTTCCATCACTGCCTGAAGCTGCGACTGGCTCAGCTTAGGGGCAAAGAGGCCAAGATCTGGCTGGATACGCGGCGCATTTCAGGGAATGACTATATTGAGCCGTCCATTGTGCAGCGGTTGCCTAAGGTGGCGCTGCTGGTCTCCATCTTCACGCCCCGCTACCTACAGTCGGAGTGGTGTATGCGGGAGCTGCGGGAATTCTGTCAGGCGGCCCAGCGGATGGGCGGCTTGCGCATCGGCGAAAAGTCGCGGCTGTTTAAGGTCATCAAGACGCCCATTGAGCGGGAGCAGCATCCGCCAGAGACGCAGGATTTGCTGGGCTACGAGTTTTTCCAGATGGATGCGTCTGGGAGGCCCGTCGAGTTTGACCCGATTTTTGGTGAGGAGGCCGAGAAGAGATTCCTGATGCGGCTGTATGACGTGGCCTACGATGCCCATCGGCTTCTGGACACGCTGAGTCGGCCCGAAAGTCAGGTAGCTCCTGATGCGGTAGATGGGGGGGCGATCGCCCCTCCCGCCTCCGATCGCCCCCCCATCTACCTGGCAGAAACCACCTCTGACCTGCGCGATGCCCGCGACAATATTCGGCGGGAGCTACAGCAGCGGGGCTATCTGGTGTTGCCCGATGAGGCTCTGCCTCACTCGCCGGACTTCTCAGAGGCGGTGATCACCCATCTATGCCGCTGTCGGCTGTCGATTCACCTGGTGGGCCGTCGCTACGGCATTGTGCCCGAGGGGGCGGAGCAGTCGGTGGTGGAGCTGCAGCACACCCTGGCCACTGCCCATCAGCGGCAGAATGGGGATTTTGACCGTCTGGTGTGGATGCCGGTGGGGCTGGAGGCGGAGGAAGCGCGCCAGCAGGACTTTATCCAGGCGCTGCAAGACCAGGCGGAACTGCTGCAAACGGGTCTGGAGGATTTCAAGACCCTAATTCAAGACACGCTGCATTCGTCACGGTCGGGGGGAAACGCGCTCCAGGCGGAAGCCCACCCGCCCCAGGTGTATCTGATTTGCGACCAGCGCGACCAGGACGATTATGAGGCTACGCTTCAGCCTATTGAAGACTACCTGTGGGATCAGGGCTACGAGGTGATTCCTTCGGTATTTGATGGTGATGAAGCCGAGATCCGCCGCTACCACGAGGGGAGTCTGGTGGATTGCGATGCGGTGCTGATTTACTACGGAGCTGGGAGTGAACTCTGGGTTCAAACCAAGCTCAAGGAGCTGCGCAAGGCATCTGGCCTGGGGCGATCGCACCCTTTCTGGGCTAAAGCCGTCTACGTCAGCGGCGAATCAACCCCGGCCAAACAGCGGTTCCGCACCCGCGAAGCAGAGGTTATCAATCAGTTCGGCGACTTCTCCCCTAGCGACCTCGCTCCCTTCGTCACCCAGGTTAACCAGGCAGCGGCAGGGCGATCGCAATGAAAACCACCTCAATCTACTCCGTAAGGGCGGAGCATTTCGCCAAAACCTCCAAGGCCTATGCAGCCCGCTTAATCGAAATGCTTCGCCCCAATCCCCGACCCACCCAGGAAGGCATCTGTTAATCATGGTCAGCACCCAAACCCGCATCAACCCTTTTCCCGGACTGCGTCCCTTTGACGTGGACGAAAGCCACCTGTTCTTTGGCCGCGAGGGACAGATCGACGAAATCCTGCGACGGCTGCGGCAGCATCGTTTTCTGGCGATCGTCGGCACTTCCGGCAGCGGCAAGTCTTCCCTGGTGCGGGCTGGTCTATTACCCTCCCTCTACAGCGGCTTTATGGTGCAGGCCGGGTCGAGCTGGCGGGTGGCGGTGATGCGCCCTAGCGACAGCCCCATCGCCAATCTGGCCCAGGCGCTCAACGCCCCGGATGTGTTCGGCATTGAGGGTGAGGAGGCTCGCCTCTACACCGTCTTTACCGAGACGAGCCTGCGGCAGGGGGCACTGGGCCTGGTGGAGGTGGCCCAGCAGTCGAAAATGGCCGCTCACGAGAATTTGCTGGTGGTGGTAGATCAGTTTGAGGAGCTGTTTCGCTTTAAGCAGAGCCTGCACCACAAAGACGCGGGGGATGAAGCCTCGGCCTTTGTGAAGCTGCTGCTGGAGGCCGTGGCCCAGGAGTCGGTGTCGATCTACGTAGTGCTCACCATGCGCTCCGACTTTTTGGGGGACTGCTCCCAGTTCCGCGACCTGCCGGAAGCCCTTAACGACAGCCAGTATCTGGTGCCCCGCATGACCCGCGACCAGCGCAAAAGCGCCATCGAGTGCCCGGTGGCCGTGGGCGGCGCAACCATCGCCCCGCGCCTGGTCAATCGCCTGCTCAACGACATGGGCGACAACCCCGACCAGCTCCCCATCTTGCAGCATGCCCTCATGCGCACCTGGGATGTATGGGAGCAGGAGCACGTCCCCGGCGAACCCATTGACCTGCGCCACTACACTGCCACGGGCGGCATGGCCAAAGCCCTCTCGAACCACGCGGACGAAATCTATCACGGCCTGCCGGATGACCGCAGTCGCCAGATTTGCGAGCTGATGTTTAAGCGGCTGACGGAAAAGGCCAGTGATGGCCGAGGCATCCGACGTCCCACCCGCGTTAGTGACATCGCGGCAGTGGCTGGGGCGACGGCGGCAGAGGTAATTGCGGTGGCCAATGCTTTTCGCGGTCCTGGCAAGTCGTTTCTCATGCCGCCCGTGACTCAGGAACTGAATGAGCATACCCTGCTGGATATCTCCCATGAAAGCCTGATGCGGGTGTGGGAGCGGCTGGATGAGTGGGTGGAGGAGGAGGGGCGATCGGCCCGGATTTACCGGCGACTGGCGGAGACGGCGTCGATGTATGAACTGGGGAGGGCTGGGTACTTGCGTGACCCGGAGCTGGGGATTGCGCTGAAGTGGCGGGAGGAGACTCAGCCGAATGGGGCGTGGGCGGCGCGGTATGATGCGGCGTTTGAGCCGACGATGGCGTTTTTGAATGGGAGTGTGGAAGCGCGCGATCGGGAAAGGGCGGCGCACGAAACGGCGCGGAGGAAGGAAGTGCAGCGTTTGCGGTTGTTTATTGGTGCTTTGGCAACGTTGTTGTTGTTGGCAGTGGGGACAACAGTTTACGCATTGGCGACACGAAAGATTGCCAGGAAAGGTGAAATCAATGCTGAAATATTTGCTCAAAGCGTGAATGCTAAGAATCTATTGAACTCTAATTTAGAACTTGATGCTCTGATCAAGGCAATAGAAGTAGGAAAGCAGGTTAAAGCAGCGCCTCAATCTGGGGAACTGATTACGCCAAGTTCAAGGACGAGGGCTATTGGGGCATTACAAGAGGTGATTTATGGTCTTAAGGAGCAGAATCAGTTAAAAGGCCACAGCGGATGGGTCAATAGTGTCAGATTTAGTCCCAATGGAGAGACGATTGCCTCAGCAGGGTTTGATAGCACAGTGCAGTTATGGAGCCGAGAGGGTCAACCCTTAAGTGTTTTGGAAGGACACAGCAGAGAAGTCTTGAGCATAAGTTTCAGCCCCGATGGAGAGACGATTGTCTCAGGGGGTGATGATGGCACAGTGCGACTTTGGAGTGTTGTGGGCGAAGCATTACAAATCTTAGAAGGCCATAGTGGAGCTGTCAGAAGCATAAGTTTCAGCCCTGATGGAGAGACAATTGTTTCAGGGGGAAATGATGGCACAGTGCGGTTGTGGAGCCGAGAGGGTCAATCTTTAGAAGTTCTAAAAGGTCACAGCGGGTGGGTCAATAGTGTTAGCTTTGACTCTGACGGAGAGACGATTGTCTCAGGGGGTGATGATGGGACGGTGCGATTGTGGAGCCGAGAGGGTCAACTCTTAGACACTCTGGAAGGACACACCGGAGATGTTAAGAGTGTCAGCTTTAGCCCCGACGGAGAGACGATTGTCTCAGGGGGTGATGATGGGACGGTACGATTGTGGGACCGAGAGGGTCAAGCCTTAAATACTCTAGAAGGACACATCGGATATGTTGGTAGCGTCAGCTTTAGTCCTGATGGCCAGACAATTGCCTCGGCAGGGGATGATGCTGTAATACGGCTGTGGAAACTTGGTGGCCAACCCTTAGACGCCCTGGAAGGACACAGCGGAGATGCCTGGAGCATCAGCTTTAGTCCTGATGGCCAGACGATTGCCTCGGCAGGAGACGATGGAGTACGGCTGTGGAAACTCGATGGCCACCCCTTAGACACCCTTCCTCCGAGGCGCGATCAGGAAGAAGGCCATCTAGAATATGTCTTGAGTGTAAGTTTCAGCCCCGATGGGCATACGATTGCCTCGGCGGGTGGTGGTGGGACAGTGCAACTGTGGAGTCGAGAGGGTCAATACTTAGATACTTTGAAAAGTCACAGCGAATATGTCGGTAGCGTCAGCTTTAGTCCTGACGGCCAGACAATTGCCTCAGCCGGGGATGACGGGACGGTGCGGTTGTGGAATCGAGAGGGTCAACTCTTAGACACTTTGGAAGGACACAGCGGAGATGTCTGGAGTGTCAGCTTTAGCCCCGATGGCCAAACGATTGCCTCGGCAGGCAGGGATGGGACAGTGCGATTGTGGGACAGAGAAGGTCAACTCTTAGATACTATTCTTTCGGAACGCCATGAGGAAGCAGGACACAGTGAAGCAGTCTTAAGCGTGAGTTTCAGCCCTGATGGGCGCACGATTGTCTCAGGGGGAGATGATGGGACAGTGCGATTGTGGAATACAGAAGGCCAACTCTTAAACATACTGGAAGGCCACAGCGGCACCGTCTGGAGCATCAGCTTTAGCCCTGATGGGCAAACGATTGCCTCGGCAGGTTTTGATGGTACGGTGCGGTTGTGGAATAAAGAAGGTCAACCTTTAGAAGTTTTAGAAGGTCACAGCGGATACGTTAGTGGCCTGAGTTTCAGTCCCGACGGACAGGCTCTGGCTTCTGCAGGTAATGATGGCATCGTGATTGTATGGAATATCAACTTAGAGGATTTGTTAGCTCGAGGATGTGCGTGGATCGGTGACTATTTGCAGAATCCCACGGCAAATTTGACCGATGAGGAGCGGCGGGTGTGTGTTGGATTTTAGATTTTGGTTGGGGTGCTGGGTTCTGCCCAGACCTGGTATAGCGTCGCGGGCGGGCTGCATCGGGGCGATTCTCCGCTGGCGATCGCCCTGTCCACGGAGATCACCGGATGGTTCTCCTTGGCCCAGTCCAGAAACGGCAGCAGCCTACGGAAATAGACGGCATATTCTGGAACAATTGCCCGCATCGG
>JAYKGU010000149.1:0-35729 GCA_035285585.1 Synechococcales cyanobacterium | reverse complement strand
CCAGGAAAGACCATACCGCCTGTAGGGTGCCGTATAGCCCAAGGGCATGGCTATCGCTAAAGCGAAGCGTAACGCACCGTGGGCTGGGAATTTCATTCTAAGAAATCACCTAATTTCAGATGGGTTTGGAGTCCCCAACTCTTCAGTTAAGTAAGTAGGTCAGCACAATTAAATTCATGTTAGAAAACCGGGGGAGCGCCCCGGTGGGGCGCTCCCCCGGTTTTCTAACCTTCGTTTTTCAATGCAGGTCTACTTAGCATTGCAATGAAATGCTATGTTTGCTCATAGCTCCCGGCCCCAAGCTGGTACCCTCTCCAAAAACTCTCTCCACCAATTCCTATTCATGAAAGATTTGCCCTCACCGTTATCTATCCATCCCCCCGACTCCCATCCCCCTGATGTAGTCAGCGGCGAGGGAACGGCTGCCCTCTCCAGCGAACAGTATCGGCAAAAAATGCAGCGCCGCAAAGAAGTCCAGCAGCAGCGGCTGGCGGCCCGGACAGTGGAAAAAGGGTTAATCATTGTCCACACGGGCAATGGCAAGGGCAAGACTACGGCAGCCCTGGGGATGGTGTTGCGATCGCTCGGTCACGGCCATCGGGTGGCAATCGTACAATTCATCAAAGGAGCCTGGGAACCTGCGGAAAAGCGAGTTTTTGACGCCTGGGCAGAGCAGCTTGAGTTCTATGCCATGGGGGAAGGGTTTACCTGGGAAACTCAAGATCGGGAGCGGGACACCGAACTGGCCCAAACCGCCTGGGCCAAGGCGCAGACGTTTATCCGTCATCCCGACGTGAAGCTCACCCTGCTCGACGAGGTCAATGTCGCACTCAAGCTAGGATACCTGTCCATTGAGCAGGTTCTGACGGGGCTGGCGGAAAAGCCTGCGGATAGCCATGTCATCCTCACGGGGCGTGGTGCGCCCCCGCCTCTGATTGAGCAGGCTGATTTGGTAACCGAGATGACCCTGGTAAAGCACCCTTTCCGCGAGCAGGGGGTCAAGGCCCAGGCCGGTATTGAATACTGACTGGGAACCTAAAGAGTCTGCTGGAGAGCAGCCAAAACATCATCCAGCGAGGCGAATGGAGGGAGGATGCGGGTGGCGATCGCCTCCAAATCAGGCTGCAACGTCTTCAGCAGAAACACTGCCTCGGGAGCCTCTTGACCCCACGAATAACCTGTGGGCCAGACCACAATAGGCACCTGGGCAGCAACCGGGGCGAGGGATTGAATGGCCTCGTGCAGCGACCATTGCTCCTGGTGCAAATTGAGATAGAGCAAAAGCAAGTCAATGGTCTGGTGTTCTAGCTGACAAAGTACGTCTGGCCAGGTTTGGGGAATGGAGCAGTTAAGGCCAGCAGCCTGGAGGTACTGGGCGGAAGCCTGCAAATGGCGGATGGATGAGTCTGGTGCAGGGTTGGAGGGCCGTACTCGCAACGCAGCGGAGTCAGAGCGATCGCCCCCCACTCCCTGGGCCAGGGTGGTATCTGCCATCAAAATATGGTGAACCTGACCAATGCCAGCGGCAATATGCAGCACCTGCAGCAGGGATGAGTTATCTGGGCAATCCACATGGCCCTGTTCCAATTCGGCGGTAGCCATCAGGCAGGGGAACGTGGATAGACCAGATTGATAAGCCGCTTCGGTGATTGCGGGCGTCAGGGTCACAATGGGTAGGGCACGCAAGCAGTGCCGCTGGCTCAAGTCTTTTAGATAAGCGATCGGCTCAGGCACCAGGTTGCTCAGCAGGATCAGATTGGGTTTCCAGACTCGGGTCAGCAGCTCGGCCTGGTCGAGGTCGTTGACCTCCAGCACTCGACAGAAATGGGGATGTAAAAACCGATTGAGATCGAGCTTTTGAGGAGTATCGGGTTGCTCGGAGGGAGGATTGGTGGAAATAGGAGCCTCTACCCATCTGTCTGCTATGGCCCAATTGGGGAAGGGCGTGGGATTGAGATAGAGAACCGTCACAGGAGACGGGCGCTTAGATTTGTCGTTCCCTGTCCCGATGAGGCGATGGAGGGCTTTTTCCAAATTGCCCAGTTCCACTGGAAAACTGAGGAACCCATCCGCTCGATTCTCCACAGCAGCCTCTGCTTCCAGGGGAGTTGCTGTAATGATGACGGGAATGTCGCGGGTGCAGGCATCGGCTTTCAGCAAGGTCAGCACGTCCCATCCCGACAGCAGGGGCAGCATCGGGTTGAGCACCACGGCTCGCGGCTGGAGCCGCCGGATTTTACCTAACGCATCCATACCAGAGCGGGCGATCGCCACTCGGTAGCCCAGGGTCGCCAGACTCTGGGTGAGTCGATTCAGAGCCGTCTGATCAGCCTCTACAGCCACAATCAAGCGATTTGACGATTTGGGCAGCCGATGCACCGAGGTCAAAATTTGGGGATCGTGCCATTCCCCCAGATCGAGAACCGCCTGGGGCGGGGTAGGCGGCAACAGGAGGGTAAACTCGCTGCCCTCGTTTTCTGCTGAGACGAAGGTCACGTCTCCCCCGTGCAGCTGGGCCAATCGCTGGGTGAGCACCAGACCCAGCCCCGTGCCTTCAAACTGGCGGGTCATGGGCTGTTCAAGCTGCTGAAATTTTTGAAAGATCAGGTGCTGTTTGTCTGCGGGAATACCAATGCCCGTATCCCAAACCGTAAAAGCGATCCAGTCTTCCCATCGCTCGATGCGAATGCCCACCTCACCGGCTGGATCGGTAAACTTCAGCGCATTGGAAAGCAGGTGAGTGAGCATTTGGCGGAGCCGCAGCTCGTCCGCCACGATCGTTTCCAGGTTGGGCTGAATGGTTAAATGAAAGGCTGGCTGAGCAATGCGAGAAGAGGACGATGGCTCGTTGAAAAGGGTGACTTCTGGGTCGATATGAAGAGTCTGGAGGTGCTGATAAGCCTGTTCGCAAACGGTGCGGATCGTCACAGATTTAGGCGTGAGGCGCAACTGGCCAGTTTCAATGCGCGTCAGATCTAAGATATCGTTGACTACGCTGACGAGCCGCCGTCCGCTTTGGTAAATTAAATGGGCGTAGCGCGACTGGCGGTCGTTCAGGGTGCCGAGGGATTGATCCCTGAGCAACTCTGACAGCCCCAACACTGCCGTTAAAGGGGTTTTTAGCTCGTGGCTGATGCAGGCTAAAAATTCATCTTTGAGGCGGTTGAGCTGGGTCAGATCCGCATTCTTTGCCGCTAATTCTTTTGCTGCTAGCTCTCTGGAAATGTGCTTTGAGGGTTGCTCTGGTTCGGTAACATCCTGTGCCAGTACAATCCACAAATCATCCGCCTGTTTTAACTGATTAGCCGATAAAGCCACCATGACCCGCTCCAGGGTCGGGGGCAGGGGGGTGGCGAGGGGTAGCTCGAAGGGGGCCAGTTGGAATGGGGTTTGCACTGGGGCGATCGCCATCACTCGATCGGGCGCATCTCGGGTTTTGGGGAGGCCGCCTGCCCTGACTCCTAGCCAGATGCGAGTAAACTGACAAACTTTTTCTGGATTAGCCCGTGTCGGGCATTGACAGATACAGATGTCTGATTCGGGGGCACTGGTCTGAGGGGGCAGTGAGTTTAATGTCAGCAATTCTGGCTGCACGAAAGCCTGGGCCGTAATGGCCTGGCTCACCGATGCCGGAGCCTCATAGCTGTTGTCTCCGACGGCCCTGCTGAACCCGGCAGCCACCTGTTCAGCGACCTGGGTGGGATACTGTAGCTCATCGATCAATCGCTGCCAGCCTGAGTTCTGCATCAAAACCTGCCCCGCCTGAGTCTGCACCATTAGAGGCAGCGGCATCTGGGACAGGGTCTGGAGCAAAGCATGCAGAATTTCCGAGGCCAGCACCGGGGCGGCGGGTTCAGGGCTAACAGCGGGGGTAGGGGCGGCGGGGGCGATCCAGTGGTGCCACAGAGCTTGCCAATTAAGCAGCCCCAGATAGCAGCCCCGGTCATCGACAATGACCCACTCCATACCGCTTTCTGTGGTGGCTTCCGTCATGCAGCAGGCCAGGGCCAGTTGCGATTGAACCTGGGCAAGCACCTGCTGAAGAGACCAATGGCCAGGAAGCATAATCAGGGGGCTGAGGAGCGATCGCCCAACGGCAACGGTGGTATGGATAAGGCTGTCCAGGGACGACTTCACGACGACAGCAGCCTGGAGATTGGTAGACCAGACGAACGGCAGCAGGGTATGGGCCGACAACAGACCAATGGGTTCATAATGGGCGTTGACCACAATCAGGCGATCGCCCATTGCCGGATCAAAACGCTCCAGCACCTCCCCCACCCGGTCGCTGAGGCAGCAGGTAGGAACAGGTCGAACGTAAGCACCGACGGACGTAGCCTTCATTATGGATGTGCCGAGTAATGGATATACCTCATACAACGCTCTTCTAAAGCAAATCGAGCTATCTCGACCTACCGCCAGATGGAGAGCAGCCGCTAACAGATAGTGAAGCGATCAGGCTTTGGAAGAGCCAACCGGTCGCTTCGCTTGGTTGCCCTCTCTTCTCCTCAAGAGTACCCTCTTTAACCAATTATGACGGCTTTTGCTCCGGTGGCAGCCGCCTTGCAACTACAATAAATGTTAAATAATCTTGTAGGCATCGAGATATTTCTCAATATGAAGTTACAATCTGCCCTCCATGGCCTCTAATGTTCTACCCTTGGAATCATCAATTCAGCCAGAGCTGGCAGTTTACGCGTTTTTACCCACCTCGTCCCTCGCCTCGTCACTGGGCGAAGTTCTCCAGTCGGGTAGCTATGCACTGAGATGCTTTGAGCAGGGCAGCCAGTTTCTAGAAGCCGTGAACCAGGACAAGCGCGACATTGACTGCTTAATCCTGGAAGAAACCCCAGAAGGGCTGGCTCTCCTCGGCCAGTTGCGATCGCACTCAGCGCTGCTCCCCGCTGTTTTGCTGCGATTATCGCCCCGTCCAGATTTTCCAGAAGAAGAGGCCGACGGGGATCACACTGGGATAGAAAATTATCGCGGCGAAGAGGCCATACCGACTTACCATAATGCCATTCTTTATCTAGAGGCCGATCGACTCCGTCAAATTACGATCTATGTCGAGACTGCCATCGATCAGTTCCTGAAGCTAGCTGTGCGATCGCCCTCAACCGCTGATCAAACCCAATATTCGGTCTTAGACGAGGCCATGGATGAAGAGACAAACCTGGTGCTCAAACAGCGCCGACTCGCACAAAAGTTAAAAGAGCGGTTGGGCTATCTGGGCATTTATTACAAGCGCGATCCCAGGCGCTTTCTGCGCTCAATGAACGCCGACGAGCGGCAGCGGCTCCTGGTTCAGTTAAAGCAGGATTATCAAGGCATTATCCTTAACTATTTTCTAGATGATCGCAACCTAAATCAAAAAATTGAGGCCTATATTAATGCTGCCTTCTTTGCCGATGTTCCCATTGCCCAAATTGTTGAGATTCATATGGAAATAATGGATGAATTTTCTAAACAATTGAAACTGGAAGGGCGCAGCGAAGAAATTCTGCTCGACTACCGCCTGACCCTGATTGATACCCTGGCTAACCTCTGTGAAATGTACCGCCGCTCAATTCCTCGTAACGCATAAAGTTGCCCCATGAGAAACTGCCGTTAGGCGTCAAGGCTTTTTGATCACCATCATTCGTAATATTCCTGGATCATTCCTTAACTATGAGTTCTTCGGGCAAAACATACATTCTAAAGCTTTACGTCGCGGGTAATACCCCCAACTCAATCCGCGCATTGAAGACACTCAACAGCATTTTGGAGCGGGAGTTTCAAGGTGTCTATGCCCTAAAGGTCATTGACGTCCTCAAAAACCCTCAGCTCGCTGAAGAAGACAAAATTTTGGCAACTCCCACCCTTTCCAAAATCTTGCCGCCCCCCGTACGCAAAATCATTGGCGATCTGTCAGACCGAGAAAAAGTTCTGATTGGGTTAGATTTGCTATACGATGAACTTCTGGATGACGATTTAGGGTTTGAAGTTGACTGACCTGACCAATCGTTCCAGATCTGTTTCACTTGACCTGTTCCACCCAAACTGTTGCAAAAGATGAGATCAAAGCGTTTGCCATCATCTCGTATGATAGTCGAAGGCGTTGGTGTGGGTCTCCACCTGTGTCTGGCGCTTATCTGGCGATCGCCCCACCACTCAAACAACTACGCCAGCAGCATCGACTGGCAAATCATCAGGCAGATGCTACCCACACAGGATCAGAACTCTATGTGTTCAAACGGGGTATCAATTTAAGGCTGGGAGGTAGGGTGCGCCGCGCCCTACTTCCTAGCTAATCTCGTCCCGCTTTAGGCGGGAACCCTGCTCAAACGTTATGTTTAAAGGCTTCAGTGCTAAGGTTTGACTGACAAGCTATGCAGCAGAATCGTTCAGATGAACCGGGTAATGGCGTGACAGCCCACGGGGTTCAGAAAATCCGCACCATGATCGAGGGATTTGATGATATCAGTCATGGTGGTCTACCTATCGCTCGGACGACCCTCGTCAGCGGCACCTCCGGAACGGGTAAAACCCTATTCGCGGTGCAGTTTCTATACAACGGCATCATTGAGTTTAATGAACCTGGCATCTTTGTAACGTTTGAAGAATCCCCCAGCGACATCATCAAAAACGCTTACAGTTTTGGTTGGGATCTCCAAAAGCTCGTAGATGAGGGCAAGCTCTTTATTCTCGATGCTTCCCCCGACCCAGAAGGGCAGGATGTGGTCGGCAATTTTGACCTGTCCGCCATTATCGAGCGGATTCAATACGCTATCCAGAAGTACAAAGCCAAGCGGGTATCCATCGACTCGGTGACCGCCCTCTTTCAGCAGTATGATGCCGCTTCCATCGTGCGACGAGAGATTTTTCGCCTGGTAGCCCGCCTCAAGCAGGTAAGGGTGACCACCGTGATGACTACCGAGCGAGTGGATGAGTACGGCCCGGTAGCTCGGTTTGGCGTGGAAGAGTTTGTGTCTGACAATGTCGTCATCGTTCGCAATGTTCTAGAAGGGGAACGGCGACGGCGCACCATCGAAATCCTCAAGCTGCGGGGCACCACCCACATGAAAGGGGAGTATCCGTTCACCATCACCAACAACGGGGTCAATATCTTTCCTTTGGGGGCCATGCGTCTCACCCAGCGATCGTCTAACGTACGCGTCTCGTCTGGGGTTAAGACGCTGGACGAAATGTGCGGCGGCGGCTTCTTCAAAGATTCAATTATCCTGGCAACGGGAGCAACCGGCACCGGGAAAACCCTGATGGTCAGCAAGTTTTTACAGGATGCCTGCAACAATGGCGAGCGGGCACTGCTATTTGCCTATGAAGAATCGCGGGCGCAGCTCTCCCGCAATGCCTACTCCTGGGGCATTGACTTTGAGGAGCTAGAGCAAAAAGGGCTGCTCCGTATTCTCTGTGCCTACCCCGAATCCACGGGTCTGGAAGATCACCTGCAAATTATCAAGTCCGAAATCGCTGAGTTTAAGCCATCCCGCATCGCCATCGATTCCCTATCAGCGCTGGCACGGGGGGTGAGCAATAATGCCTTCCGCCAATTTGTCATCGGCGTTACAGGCTATGCCAAGCAGGAAGAAATCACCGGGTTCTTTACGAACACCACCGACCAGTTTATGGGGTCTAACTCCATCACTGATTCCCACATTTCAACGATTACAGATACAATCCTCATGCTGCAGTATGTGGAAATTCGTGGGGAAATGTCGCGGGCGATCAACGTGTTTAAGATGCGGGGATCCTGGCACGATAAGGGTATTCGTGAATACCACATCAGTGAGCGGGGGCCAGAAATTAAAGACTCGTTCCGCAATTACGAGCGGATTATTAGCGGTTCTCCCACCCGCATATCGGTAGATGAGCGGAGTGAACTTTCACGAATTGTGCGGGGGTTTCAGGATAATCCGGAAGCTGAATAATCCTGTTTCCTCAGGCGCTCACCATCAGGGCATCGATAAATACGTCCAGGTAATGGTTGATTAACGCCGCATTAGCCGCTGGCAGGGTTTCCAAGAGCACGGTCTGCAGCATTCGATAAGCTTCGGCAGACTGCTGTTCTTTGTGGAGGGCTGCCATTACGGTTTGCATCCACAGCACCAGTTGCTCCACAAAGCCGTCTTCGTCATCTTTCAGCAAGCAAAGCGCGGCGTAGCGGAGGACATAACCCATATCCCGCTTACACTTGTCTCCGTGTTCCTGAATGGTGGCTCGGTGGACGGCCATCATGCGGCGCAGACTGGTGAGCACCAGAGCATCAGCCTGCTCTTGTAGCAGTAGGTAGGTATCGCGTCGCAGAGTGTAGCTTTCAATAAATTTCTGGAAGGCTTTCAGATCCTGGTCGACGAGGTACTGGCCGTCGGTTGTGGAGATTGCGGTATTGAGAATCCGATTCATAACAAATTGACCGATGGATGTAGAGAATTGCAGGAGTTTCCTCCCCAGTATTCCCAGGAAATTCCGCCATGTAGCTTAAAATATGCCAATACAATGCAGCTCAATTAAGTACATGACCATCAATAAAAACAGTGTGGTGTACCCCCCGGCGGGAGGCGCACACCACCATAGGGTCGTTTAATTGTGACCACCTACTTAAGTAAAACTGCATTGAGAAACGAAGGTTAGAAGACCGGGGGAGGGCCGCGTTGAGGCGCTTCCCCAGTTCTCTAACATGAATTTAATTGTGCCGACCGACTTATGGGAGGATATCAGCAGTAACGTGTTCCCAAAAACTGGTCGGGATGTGCTTCAATATCGTGACTTTATTATTCGCCCCTGGGAGCCGCGCGATCGCTCCGCTGTGAGTGATCTCGTGCGCACCGTGCTGACAGAATACGGCCTGGGGTTCGAACCTGATCAAACTGACCGCGACGCTCTCCAGGTGGAAGAGGCTTACTGGCGCACCGGGGGAGAGTTTTGGGTTGTGGAACACCAGGGCAAAATTGTGGGCAGTGGCGGTTTCCATCCTACCCATTTAGGATCTGGGGGCGTCGAGCTGCGGAAGATGTTTCTCCTCCCAGAGGTACGGGGTTTGGGGCTGGGGCGCTACCTGCTGAAAAACCTGGAAGTGGCAGCGGCTCGCCGAGGCTTCCAGCAAATGTGGCTGGAAACCGCCACCGTACTCAAGGAAGCTGTTCGGTTATACGAACAGAGTGGCTACCGGATTCCAGCCAATGCTTCTGTACAGGTGTCGCGGTGCGATCGCATCTATGTCAAGGATCTCGTTCCCCCAGAGCCAGCTCCTGAATGAGACCAACAGGCAGGAAAATTGCTCCAAGTCCAGGCAAGACTGGCAACCGGTAAAGGCCAGCCAAAAACTGCGGTAAAGCTTACTGAAAGAGAAATCCAGCAATCAGCAGCGGCAGAAAGATGAACAGCGTCACAATCAGTACAGCGGTTGCCGGATCCAGGTTGATGACGTTCTTCGGAGGTTGGGTCATGGCGGCGAGTTCCGATAGGTTCATCTCCAGTTTAGGGGGGATAATCCCCCTGGCGTGTGGGAAACCCACACTTACCAAGCCCGGTCAGCGACGTTAAGTTGGGAGTATACCTCAAGTCGCCGCAACCACTGCCCGGCTTAAGAGATTTGTAGAACAGGACGGAGGCTTCTTATGAAAACGCCAACCTATAGCGAGACGAACTTCCAGGAAATCGAGCGGAACCTGCAGGAAGCGATCGAACAGGCCCGCCGTGCCTGTGAGCAAGACGCCAGCTCGACCGATTGTGCCACCGCCTGGGACATTGTTGAGGAAATGCAGGCTGAGATTTCCCACAGACGACATTCACGACCTAAAAGTAACTTCCAGGTTTATTGCGACGAACACCCAGACGCCGCTGAATGTCGGATGTACGACCTGTAGTTACGTATTAAATTGAATCGCTTTGAAAGCGGGAATTTTGTGGCGATCGCTCCAACAACAAGTATGGGGGCGATCGCCTTTCCCTTAAACGGCCCTAGCGGGTCATTTAACCTACCAGGCAGGTAGTTAAGCAAAATTACCTGCCTGGGGGCGCGCCTCCAGCGAGGGCGCACCCCCGGAAAATGTAACAGAATTGCTCGTGAACTTATAAGAAAATCCAATATCTCCGCAACCTATCCATTGGCGGAGGAAATTAGGCCAGGTATCCGCTGTGCCGTCACACTTTGCGGCCATATCAACGTCATCACCAACAGAAGCCGATTGCTGACTACCAGTGCCGTCTAGACAGGCAAGCTCTGTTGACTCAAGCAGGTGACTTAGGGATGAACCCTTCCTGGCCCTGTCACAGCCAGATCGCCGTCATTAAAGGGTGAAAGAGCAATTTTGAGCAGGCGGGCCGCTTGGTCAGGTGAACATACAAAAGCTTAGCTGAAATTACTTAGCACGCCCTTTGGGAAAAGGCAACACGAAATTCACACAAATACAATAATCTTATTGAACGTATACCAAGATCCTATATGCATTGTCGAAGTGCTTAATGGTTTGTTACAAGTAAGCAAGACGAGATTATCCTAGGACGCCTATGCTTGGTGGTCTAACTGACCTGACAAATCGATCAAATACCGACTTGGGCGAGCGGATGTTGAACACGGTGGCCAGCCAGTCCATCCGCCACCTGTTTACCTCAAGTCGATCGGTCGATGTGGAAGTTCGCTGCTATCCCTCCAGTAAACTGCTCCAGGGAAGCATTGACAGCTTCAGGATGAAGGGGCGAGAGCTGGTTATTCGTCGCGACTTTCGCTGTGAAGAAATGTCGTTCGAAACCGATGCTGTCGCTATTGATGTGGCCGCCATTTTGTCCGGTAAGCTAAAGCTGAAGCAACCTACCCAGGCAGTTGCCCAGGTGCTTCTATCAGAAGATGCCGTTAATCAGGCGTTTGAAGCTGAGCTTGTCAAGAAGCGGCTCCAAAACGTTCAATCCGAAGCGCTGCTAAATATTTCTGGTGGTGAACCGGTTTCTTTTGAATCGGTCAATCTCACGCTGCTGCCAGACAATCGAGTCAAGATCAGCGCTATAGCCGATCTGCCCAATCGCAGCAATGTACCTGTTCGCTTGCTGGCCACTCTATCGGTCGAAAAGCGGCGGCGGGTGCTGTTCAGCGATCCTGAATTTGATCCAACCGATATACCGGCTGAGATCCAGGGGCTGGCGAAGGTACTCTCAGATTCCTTTGCCCAGGTTCTGAATGAAATGGTCGATCTAGACCGCTTCGATCTCGATGGGGTCATGCTTCGCATTAATCGCTTAGAAACTCGCGGCAAACAGGTGATCTTTAGCGGTTACGCTCAAATCACCCATTTCCCAGGAACGAAATGACAAGCCACCAGTCAAGCGGTTTCTAAGAGGCGTCACCACTGGCCTGTCGGACAATCTCGCCTGTCAGGTCAGTGCGATAGATGAGGCGACTATCATTGTGGGTAACTTCAATACGCCAGCCTTCTACCAGAGCCAGGGTACAAAACTCGCCCTCAGCAGGAAGACCCAGGCAACCGTCTGGCCAGGTCTCACGGCTCGCTTCAGCAACCGTCAAGGCGTCTTCGCTCACCTCCAGATCCTGAGAGGCGATCGCCAGCACTTGCGATCGCACCTCTGCTGGCAGTTGTTGAACGTTGCTTTCTCCAGGCGGTTCACTGCTGCTGGGGATCTCTGGATTTCCTGCTGATGGATTTTCGATCCCATTGCCTTCGGACTCCGTTGTTTCCAGGCTGGTTGGACTTGCACACCCATTGATCATCAGGAAGGTGACAAGTAGGATGGCGATCGCGCCCGTTCTCCAGGTCGCCAGAGGGAGCCTGATTTCTGAGCAGTTTAAAGCGGTCACACGCGAATACTCCATAAAGCGGACGCCGAGTAGAATCACGATATTCTGTGGAGGAATTTCTGGTCAGAGCGCTAAAAAAAGCGCTAGAACTGCCTCCTCAGGTAATTCTAGCGAACCGTTATCGTCTAAAGCTTCCAAATGCCTGATCCCAGGAGCAAGCAGGTGGAGGCGTTTTGCAGACCCATTGTCTTACTTTGCTTCGCGGCTAGCGGTTTGAATGTAAAGAATCAAAAGAAATACAGTCGGAACCAGAACGAACAAGATGCTTGCGACAAATCCTAGATCATTAACCTGCATGGAACCCAGCCTCTAAACGTTCAGCAAAATGATATTCAGTAAAATCGGCGTCAGCCTAAACCGTTAAGATCATATCACTTCAACCCTAGCCGAACCCCACAGCTCAGCAGTCGTTATTGCCAGCCCCTACCCGCTGGTTGTTCATTTCACTTCCGGGTCTGAGGCTTGGTCCGAACCGCCACAGGGCCATTAACAATGGTTTGACAGGCGAGGCGATAGGTATCCGGCTTTTTTTTCAACTTGCGGTTTTCTGCATCGGTTCGGGGCGAAAGGTTTTCCATTCCTTCAACTACGTCAACAATGCAGGTACCGCATTGGCCATAGCCACCACAGTTCATCAGCTTTCCGGTAAAAGTATACAGATCAATTCCGTTCTCAAGCGCTTTGAGTCGCAAATTAGCGCCGCTGGCGACAACAATATCTTTCTCTTCAGAAACAAACTTAATGCTGGTCATCGAATAATTTCCTCGACCCTGTTCTCTACTACGTGGTTATCCAGGCCGGATCTCTAGATCTAGAGATCCAGGCGATCTATACAGTACCCCTATTTGTTACAGTTCTTCACAGTCAAACTGCTAACTCCGTATTGTCTTGCAATGGGGTTCAACACTAGTTACACTCTGTAATACACTTTCATTTTTACAAGCTAATTGTCAAACTGTCTAAGCTTGTTTATCTTCGATATCCAGACTCTCTTTTAGGCTGTCTGCATTTGTCTAAAAAGGCAGCCGTGCTTAAATTGCTGCTTGATAATGCTTGAGACCGGGAGGCCACTTGTTGGATCTCGCTTGAAAATTATCGCCGCCAGCATCTTAATATAAGTAAAGGTTGTCGAGGAAGCGTTGAAACATTAGTAGGAGGAGCGTAGTCGATGGGACTACCCTGGTATCGGGTACACACGGTCGTCCTCAATGATCCCGGACGTCTGATCGCTGTACATCTCATGCACACGGCTCTGGTCGCTGGTTGGGCTGGTTCTATGGCCCTATACGAGCTAGCTATTTTCGATCCGAGCGACCCTGTTTTAAATCCAATGTGGCGTCAGGGCATGTTTGTCATGCCTTTTATGGCGCGTCTCGGTGTCACGGAATCCTGGGGCGGCTGGAGCCTGAGCGGTGCACCAGCTGTTGATCCTGGTTTTTGGTCGTTTGAAGGCGTTGCAGCCGCTCACATCGTTTTGTCGGGGCTGCTGTTCCTGGCAGCTTGCTGGCACTGGGTCTACTGGGATCTGGAGCTTTTCAGAGACCCTCGCACGGGTGAGCCTGCTCTAGACTTGCCCAAGATGTTCGGTATTCATCTATTTTTGTCTGGACTTCTCTGTTTTGGTTTTGGAGCCTTCCACCTCACTGGCTTGTTTGGCCCTGGGATGTGGGTATCCGATCCTTACGGCCTGACGGGAAGCGTTCAACCCGTTGCCCCTGCTTGGGGCCCAGAAGGGTTTGACCCGTTTAATCCGGGTGGTATTGTTGCCCACCACATTGCTGCTGGAATTGTTGGCATTATTGCTGGTTTGTTTCACCTGACGGTTCGTCCTCCCGAGCGACTCTATAAGGCTCTGCGGATGGGGAACATTGAGACGGTGCTCTCTAGCAGTATTGCAGCTGTCTTCTTTGCGGCTTTCGTAGTTGCTGGAACAATGTGGTACGGTAGCGCTGCCACTCCCATCGAGCTGTATGGCCCAACTCGCTATCAGTGGGACAGCGGCTATTTTCAACAGGAAATTGATCGTCGCGTGCAAACTGCCACGGCTTCTGGTTTGTCTCAGTCTGAAGCCTGGAAGACGATTCCTGAAAAGCTGGCTTTCTACGATTACGTGGGCAACAGTCCAGCCAAAGGTGGTCTCTTCCGGGTTGGTCCTATGAATAATGGCGATGGCTTGGCCGAAGGTTGGTTGGGGCATCCAGAGTTTCGAGATGCCGAGGGGCGTCTCCTAACGGTTCGTCGCCTTCCCAACTTCTTCGAGACGTTCCCGGTCATTCTCACTGATGCGGACGGCATCGTTCGGGCAGATATCCCCTTCCGTCGGGCTGAATCTAAGTACAGCTTTGAGCAGATGGGTGTTACGGTTAGCTTCTTCGGCGGCGAGCTGGATGGCCAAACCTTTACTGATGCTGCAACCGTTAAGAAGTATGCACGGAAAGCTCAGTTGGGTCAGCCCTTCGACTTTGATACCGAAACCTTAGGCTCTGACGGGGTATTCCGCACCAGCACCCGTGGCTGGTTCACCTTCGGTCATGCTGTGTTTGCTCTGCTCTTCTTCTTTGGGCATATCTGGCACGGTTCCCGTACCCTCTTCCGAGACGTGTTTGCAGGTATCGACCCCGACCTATCTGCAGAGCAAGTGGAGTGGGGTTTCTTTCAGAAAGTGGGTGATAAGTCTACTCGTCGTGAAGAGCCGATCTAGCTTACCGACTCTAATCGGTCAAATTATTAACTAGTGGAATCAGTGGAATTGCTCTATATTCCACAGCTAGAGAAGCAAAGTCAAAGAATGGTCTACATGAGCCGTAGAAATGTAACTCATTAGACCATTCTTTCCATTTCTCAGTAAACTAGTGATTGTTGGAGATACACGAAGCATAGGGGGATTTTTCAAAATGGAAAGCGTAGCATATATTCTGGTGCTGGCAGGTGCGATTGGAGTTCTATTCTTTGCGATCGCCTTTCGTGAGCCGCCTCGTATCAACAAAGACTAAGGCTAAAGGGCCAGGGGTAAAACTCCCTGGTAAAAAACTAGAAGAGCCATTTCCAAAAGTCATTGGTGGTGGTTTGAAGTTGAAATCTAAGCGGCTATTTGCTTAATGTTCAAACTCCTGAGCAGCTTTTGCTCAGTTTTTTTGTCCCTAGCAATATTGAAATTAAGTCAACAAGATGTTAGGGTTGCCTGTCATAGACCTGTCTTTGTCAATGGCGACAGGTAATGGGATAGTCTGCGTCGGCTGCGGCTTCAAAACTCGCTGTCGTTGCAAAGGGGTTAACCGTCATGCGATGTCCGTTTTGTCAGTATCCACATAACCGCGTACTTGAATCACGCTCTGCCGAGTCGGGTCAAAGTGTTCGACGCCGTAGGGAGTGTTTGGAGTGTAAGCGGCGCTTTACAACCTATGAGCGCATTGAATTTGTGCCGGTAACCGTCATCAAGCGCAATGGCGATCGCGAATCGTTTGATCGCTCAAAACTCCTCCGGGGGATTGCCCGTGCTTGCGAGAAGACCGGCATCACCTCGGTGCAGCAGGAGAACTTAGTGGATGAAATTGAAGCTGAACTCCAGCAGCGGTCGGTGCGAGAGGTCAACAGCAACGAGATCGGCGAGCTGGTTCTACATTACCTGCAGCAGTTAAACGAGGTCGCCTATATTCGCTTTGCCTCGGTGTATCGAAAATTTCAGGGGATTCGAGATTTTGTGGATACCTTAGACCATCTGCAACAGGCTGATACCCATCGGGGCGATCGCCCCACGCTTTCCCATGAGTCACCCGACTCCCAGGCTCAGGATAGTAGTCCACCGCTTCACCAGTACACCTCATAACCTCGGCTTATTCAGATTATGATCGCTGTACCTATGCGGGTTCCCGCTTAAAGCGAGACAAAATTAACGGAACAGTGGGGCGCGCAGCACTCTACTATTCCACCTTAAGTTGGTATCCTGTCGCTATCCTGAGGTTCTAAGTAAAGCTGCATTGAAAAACGAAGGTTAGAAACCTGGGACAGCGCATTTTGCCGAACGTGTCTCTTTACGATATAATCTTCTATCTGGGGCTTGGATGAGCAGCAGCTCGCCGATGAATCTCCTAAAATAGTTTTAGCTAAGTAGTGATTTGGTAATTTGGCGGTTTCGCCAGCCGATCTCACAAAACAGGTTAAACAATTGAGGTTAAACTCCCAAAGGTTAATCTCCTAAATGAGATCATAAGTACCCCGCTCAAAACTTTACAACGGAGATACACGCTAGGAAGCATTCGCATGGTCAATCAGCAAAAGGAAACCGAGAAAGAGAAGGATACATCAAATATTGGCTTCACACACGAAGATTTTGCAGCTCTCCTTGATAAATATGACTATCATTTCAGTCCTGGAGACGTGGTTGCAGGGACTGTGTTTAGTATAGAGCCAAGGGGAGCGCTGATTGACATTGGTGCTAAGACAGCGGCTTACATTCCCATCCAGGAGATGTCGATCAACCGGATCGACGACCCAGGAGAAGTTTTACAGTCCAACGAAACCCGCGAGTTCTTTATCCTCACCGACGAAAACGAAGATGGTCAGCTGACCCTCTCAATTCGTCGCATCGAATACATGCGGGCATGGGAACGGGTTCGGCAACTTCAGGCAGAAGATGCGACCGTTCGCTCCGCCGTATTTGCAACCAACCGGGGAGGTGCACTGGTTCGGATCGAAGGTTTGCGAGGTTTTATCCCTGGCTCCCATATCAGCACCCGCAAACCCAAGGAAGACCTGGTTTCAGAAGAGCTGCCTCTCAAGTTTTTGGAGGTCGACGAAGATCGAAACCGCCTGGTGTTGAGCCATCGTCGAGCGCTGGTTGAGCGCAAGATGAACCGTCTAGAGGTGGGCGAGGTGGTCATTGGTACAGTTCGTGGACTCAAGCCTTACGGTGCGTTCATCGACATCGGTGGCGTGAGCGGTCTGCTTCACATCTCTGAGATTTCCCACGATCACATCGATACTCCCCATAGCGTTTTCAACGTTAATGACGAAGTTAAGGTGATGATCATTGATCTGGATGCGGAGCGGGGTCGCATTTCCCTTTCTACCAAACAGCTCGAACCTGAACCGGGCGACATGGTGAAAAATCCTGACCTGGTCTACGACAAGGCGGAGGAAATGGCTGCTAAATACCGTGAACGGATGATGCAGCAACAGGGATACACAGAGCCAGACAACGGCGCAGCGGCGGGTACTTCCGAAAAAGAGGATCTGGACATTCCCTCCGCATCTGAGGAGGAGTAGTGAGAACGGCTTGAGGTTTACTGTTCGCTGTAACGAAGTGGTGTTTGAGCAGGTTCAGGCCATCGTATTTGATAAGGATGGTACGCTGGCAGATTCCAGGGAATTTCTCAAAACTCTGGGACAGCGGCGATCGCGCCTGATTGATGCCCAGGTTCCTGGTGTTCAAGAGCCATTGCGGCTAGCGTTTGGGCTGGAGGAAGGCTACCTTAATCCAGCCGGACTGCTGGCGGTGGGTACACGGCGGGAGAATGAGATCGCCGCAGCGGCCTACGTGGCAGAGACTGGACGGGGATGGATTGAATCTTTACACATCGCCGAGTCGGCGTTTGCTGAGGCCGACGTTTACATGCAGCGTAAGGCAGAAAATACGCCCCTTTTTGACGGGGCGCGATCCTGCCTCCAGCAGCTATCCGCCGCTGGAGTAGCGCTGGCGCTCTTGTCTGCAGATACGCCCCAGCAGGTCAAAGACTTTGTCGAATTTAACGAATTAACTCCCTACTTCCAACAACTGGTTGGTTCGGACACCGCTATCGGCAAGCGTGACCCAGAACTGTTGCGCCAGCTCTGTGACCGTCTGGGGGTACCCTGCCAATCGGTTTTAGTCATTGGGGATTCGCCCCTGGATATTGAAATCGCCCAGGCAGTTGGGGCGGTGGGTTGTGTGGGCGTGACCTGGGGATGGGGTACGGCTGAGCATTTAGCGGCAGCCGATGTTTTAATTGACAGCTTTGAGCAGCTTTCCCTGGTGTAAGGGTCTCCCGCTCGACCTCGTCTGAAGTACTTCTGGAAGGAATTATTGGGCTGGTCGCTGCCGGGGCGATCGCTCAACCTGAGCCGCCATCCAGTCTAGATAGGGCTGAGATCCGGCGAGAATTGGGAGAGCAATGATTTCGGGCACGTCGTAGGAGTGGATTTTCTGCACTGTGGCTTCCAGGTACTGAAAACAGGCGAGATGGGTTTTGATCATAAGCTGCCACTCGTTATCCTGGTGCGTTTCGCCCTCCCACACGTAAATTGACTGGATGGGAGTGATGCTGACGCAAGCTGCTAAACCTGCCTGGATCAGGGATTGGGCGATCGCCACGGCTTCGTCCTGGGAAGCGGTAGTCACGAGCACCACGCTATATGAATCTTGCTGGCTCACGGATGCACTCTCTCTAAAGGATGGGCATTAACGCATCGGATGCACCCGGCTAGGATGTACCTGACCGGGGTGGACATGACCGGAACCAAATAGCTGATCCCCCGACGCAACCATGCTGAGATACTGGCGCGTTAGCTCAGGTAGGAGAGCGCTGGTAAACACCGTCCCCTCGATCTTGACTCCCAAAAGCTTCGCCTCATGGAGATCAGCCGCCGTAAAATTTGCCTGGCTCAAGTTGCTCCAGTCAAGGTTGGCCTGATCAAGGTAAGCGGATGTCAAGTCAGCGCCCGACAGATCTGCTCGCATCAATTTGACACCCTTCAACTGCGCTTCACTCAGGTTTGTTGAGCTAAGATTTGCGCCTTCCAGATTAGTACCGCTGAGCTTAGCCTGGCTCAGATTGACCCCGGCCAAGTCGATACCCCGTAGATCTAAGCCATTGAGGTAAGCTCCTTTGAGGTTGACGTCGGTCAAGAAGGCCCCTGCCAGTTTGGCACCGCTGAGCCGAGCTTCAGATAGGTTGGCCCAGTTGAGGTTGGCACGGGTCAGGTCAGCATTACGGAGGTTACTGCCCGATAGATTGGTGCCACAGAGATTAGCCCGCTGGAGGACAGAACCCCGCAGGTTGGCGTGGGTCAGGTTTGCGCCGCTTAGTTTAGCTCGCAATAAGTCAGACTTTACCAGGAACGCCCCACTCAGGTCAGACTTAGTCAGGTCAGCATCTTCCAAACGGCCATCACTAAGCTTGGTGTAACGCAGGTTGGCCCAGTTGAGAAATGCTTCCGAAAGGTTTGAGCGAGTTAAAAAAGACCGGCTCAGGTCTGCTCCAGTGAGATTGGCTCCCGTGAAATCGACCCCGATCAGGGTAACCCCCTGCAGGTTCACTCCCTGGAGATTGACGCCAGCGAAGTCACGCTGACCTGCCTCATAGGCTCTTAACAGGAATTCTCTGTTCATCGATGCTGCTCCTAGCGACTCACACTCTCCCCATTCCAACGTTAGGGCAGACGGCGTAAATCTGGAGAAAAGTTTAAGCTTGCTTGACTTATCGGTAAAAAAAGATATCGAATGAGACGATTGTTAATGGATATCGTTAATATTCGCAACTAGCAGCCAGATGTCGGCTCCTAAGCTAGCACGCTACCTCAGCTTCCTTTATAATCCCGCACCGTAAGTGCTTAAGCACAACTAATTAAGTAGAACTGCATTGAAAAACGAAGGTTAGAAAACCGGGGGAGCGCCCCGGTGGGGCGCTCCCCCGGTTTTCTAACATGAATTTAATTGTGCTGACCTACTTACAACTTATTGGGGTGTGCGCACCCCACGAAAATAATTTTTTTAGCTACTTAGAGATTGAGGGAATTTTACCAGAGTTATGGCAAAGCGCATCATTTTTTTCAGTCTGTGGGTTGGTTTTATTGTTTACGCTTTTCTGCTTGCGCCCCCCGACCAGCCCAACACCCTATCGCTCATTCTCGATCTGTCGACTGGGAAATGGGAGGAGATTAATCCCCTTATTGTCTCCCTATTTAATATCATGGGTATCTGGCCCTTAATCTACAGCGGCGTTCTGTTTGCCGATGGGCGATCGCAACGGTTGCCGGTCTGGCCTTTCGCGATCGCCTCCTTTGGGGTGGGGGCCTTTGCCCTATTGCCCTACCTGGCGTTACGCCAACCCAACGGCCAGTTCCCAGGGTCAAAAACCTGGTTGATTTGGATCTTAGACAGCCGCTGGTTAGGGGGGGCGATCGCCCTGGGCACCTTAGCGCTCCTGGGTTACGGACTGGGTTATGGCAACGGCTCCGATTTCGTGGAGCAGTGGCAAACCAGCCGCTTTATTCACGTCATGAGTCTGGATTTCTGTCTGCTGGCGCTATTGTTCCCGGCACTGCTGGGGGACGACCTGGCTCGACGAGGGCTTGACCGACGGCATCCCCTGTGGGTGCTTGGCTGGGTTCCCCTCCTCGGCCCTGTCGCCTATCTCTGCTGCCGTCCTCCCCTGATCGCGACACCAGACGCCTCAACGCAACTGCCCAAAACGGATGCCAGTAGCCCGGTCGCTTGATTCTGATCATCCTCACCGGGGGTATCAACGTAAGGCGGGGCGCTTTCCCAAGCATAGAATTCAGGAGTCAGGAGCCAGAAGCCATCTCCCTCCTGAATTCTGACTCCTGAATTCTGGATCCCTATCCAATCAGGATTTCCCGGCCCAAATGAATACTCTCGCCCCTTCACATTCTGCCCCTGACTCACCCTGAATCATTCCATGGAACCTGGAACCAAACTCTACGAAGGCAAAGCCAAAATCCTCTACGCGACGGATGACCCCAGCGTCGTTTTAAGTCACTTCAAAGACGACGCGACGGCATTTAATGCCCAGAAGCGGGGCAGCATCACCGGCAAAGGCGAGATGAACTGCGCCATTTCCAGCCATCTCTTCCAGCAGTTGGAAAAAGCGGGCATTGCCACCCACTGGATTGACCAGCCCTCACCCAATACCATGCGGGTGCGGACGGTGACGATCATTCCCCTCGAAGTGGTGGTACGGAATATTGCGGCGGGTAGCCTGTGTCGCCAAACCGGGCTGGCGACGGGAACGGTGCTGAAGCGTCCGATTGTGGAGTTCTATTACAAGAACGACGATTTGGGCGATCCTCTGCTGACGCGCGATCGCATCGACCTCATGGACTTAGCCCCGCCAGAACAGGTGGATGAACTGGAGGCGATCGCTCTCCGGGTTAACCAAATTTTGACGGACTTTTTCCAGCAGTGCGGCATCACCCTGGTAGACTTCAAGCTGGAATTTGGCTTGGATGCCAACCAACGCCTGCTGCTGGCCGACGAAATCAGTCCCGACACCTGCCGCCTCTGGAACCAGGCCGAATCCGACCCCAACCAGCGGGTGATGGACAAAGACCGCTTCCGCCACGACCTGGGAAATGTGGAAGCTGCCTACCAGGCCGTCATGGAGCGGGTCCTGGCCCACACCCTGTAACGGCAAATGGCTATTGGCCCAAACGGTTCCGACCCCGAAGTCCCCTATGATTTCGCCGTCTTGGTCGCCAAAACCGCATAAAACGGATCGCCCCCAGGCATCCCTAACATTTGCAGAAAAGAGGGAACCGAAGGGGAACGGGAAATGACCTCTGGCGGCTCAAACCCCGGGGTGGACTGAAAATAGCGCTTGACCAGCGCTACCCGACCAGCCTCAGAGCCGTCTCGCCAGGCCTGAATGGCTTTCTGGTAAAACATCCGGTTTGAGAAGCTGATGATACAAATGCCCCCCGGTTTGAGAATGCGTTGAATCTCAGCCAACACCTGGTCAGGATACTGCAAATACTGCACCGAGACAGCATTCAACACCGCATCAAACGATTCGTCAGGCAGCGGCAATTGGGGATTTTGATTAAGATTCTGTACAAAATAATGGTCGAGGCGGGGATTGCGGGCCAGCTCCTCCGCGTTCATGCCGTGCCCCTCCACATGTTCGAACGTCAGGTCTTCGGGGAGGTGCGACACCCAGCTACTCATCATGTCAAAGATGCGAGTTTGGGGCTGGAGGCGATCGCGATACAAATCCGTTAGCTGCTGAATAAAGCTTTCATCGACGTGGGTAACAAACCGGGGAAAGTCGTAGAAAAGCGCATCGTCCGATTCGTCCAGTTTGCGCCGCTGGGCAGGTTCAAATACCATGATTGGATGGGGAAAGATAGAAATGACGCCACAGATTCCCCTTCAGTTTAAAGAAAAATAACGAATAGTTACAAAAAGAAACGTGGAGCGATCGGGCCATCCAGTGACGCCATCTGGCGCAGTTTTTTCCGCCTGCCAGACCTATCGGTATGCTCTCTGGCGCGTCTGGGATGACCAAAAGCCCTGGGTGCTGTTTCTCGGCCTCAATCCCTCCACCGCTGATGGCACCCGCGATGACCCCACCTGCCGACGCTGCATCGGCTATGCCCAATCCTGGGGCTATGGCGGTGTTTATGTGGCCAACCTGTTTGCCTACCGGGCGACCCACCCCTACGACCTCAAGGCTGCCGAGTATCCCGTTGGGCCTGAAACCGATGAGTGGATTCGCGATTTGAACCAGCGGGCAGCCAGGGTCATCGTCGCCTGGGGTAACCACGGCAGTTTTCTTGGGCGCGATCGCACCGTTTTCCCGCTCCTGACCCATCCCCACTGCCTCGCCGTTACCCAAATCGGCCATCCCGCCCACCCCCTTTACCTGAAGAAATCCCTGCAGCCGAGCCGCTGGCGTCCTTCCTGGGCAGTGGAACCGGCACCACTCACCGAGGCCCGTTAAGGTTTAACGTTCAACAGTCCCTGATCTTTCAGCTTGGGGTCAAACCGGATGGGGTCGGCCAGGCCCCGTTCTTTGAGCTGGGTGGCGATCGCCCCTTCCACCCGTCGAGCTACCGTCTTGAGGGCCTTTGCTCGCTCCCCCTCCGTCGCCGCCGCTTCATAGGCCACTCGCTCATCGGGGGTCATCTGCTGGGTCGCATCAATGGGCTGTGTCCAGTCGGACTCTGCCGCCCCGTTGCCAGCCGGAGTGGTACCGTTCTCCGCTAACCAGGTATCCCGAATCTCTTCCAGCACGCTCCGCTGGGGCCGCTCAATGGTGTGAACTTTTACCCAGTGACAGGATTGGGGCTGCCGAATCAGGTGCTGCTGCAGGCTCAACAGCACGTTACGGGAGTAACCCACGTACTGCAGGGTTTGATCCTGGGAAAAAATAGCGTAAACCCCTACGGTTCCTGATAGGTGCTCGGGCAAATGGCCCTGATCGTCAATGTAGGGAAGCCTTTCCAGCACCTGGAGAGTGGGGATGGAGGATGGGGAAGAAGCCATGGGAATGTCATCCAAGTTAACTAATTGCTATGGCGAGGGAATCAGCGCTTCCTCGGTATCGGGGTCGAATAGATGAATCTTGGATGGATCGATCGCCAGCCACAGCTCTTCGTACCGGACAACCCGATCGTCAGGAGAAACCCTGGCCTGAAGAAAAATCCGGTCAGGAGACCAGCCCGCTGGGGTCAGCAGCGTGCCAATGAGGTGGGTATCGCTGCCCAGGGTTTCCACCCGATCGACGCGAATTGGCAGATTTTTGGGCGCGGGCACCGCCAGGTTCAGGTGTTCAGGCCGAATGCCCAGCAGGAGCGATCGCCCGTCATAGCGCCGCAGTTGGTCATCCCACTTTTCGGGCAGGGTCAGGCGAAACGCAGGATGGGTGATGAGCAGGGGAGCCGTCACCGTTACGGACAGAAAATTCATGGGCATCGTGCCGATAAACTCCGCCACAAAGCGATTGGCAGGAGAATGGTAGAGGTCGAGGGGCGTTGCCACCTGCTGCAAGACGCCGCCATTCATCACCGCAATGCGATCGCCCATGGTCATGGCTTCCGTCTGGTCATGGGTCACATACAGGGTGGTCGTGCCTAACTTGCGCTGGAGGTTGACAATCTGGGCACGGGTTTCGATGCGCAGCTTGGCGTCCAGGTTGGACAGCGGCTCATCCATTAAGAAAACCTGCGGGTTTCTGGCCATAGCTCGCCCCAGGGCCACCCGCTGCTTTTGCCCCCCCGAAAGCTGGCGGGGCAACCGGTCGAGCAGCCCCTCAATTTGCAGCATCTGGGCAACGGTCAGTACCCGCTTATCGATGGCCTGCTCCCGCTGGGACTGGTAGCGCCGCGAACGGGGCAGCGGACGCGTCAGTTGCACCAGGGTTGCATCCTGCCAGTGTTTAAACCAGTCGTTGCCCCCACGGTTGGCGGCAGCTGCTGGCCCCACCTCAGATTCCGAATCCAGTGCCATGTCAGGGCGTCTGACCATGCGCCGTAGCCCAAAGGCCAGGTTGTCATAGACGCTCAGGTGGGGGTACAGGGCGTAATTTTGAAACACCATGGCAATATCCCGCTGCTTGGGCGGCAGGTCGTTAACCCGGCGATCGCCCACCCAAATGTTCCCCCCCGTCAGCGGCTCTAATCCAGCGATTAACCGCAGCAGGGTACTCTTGCCACAGCCCGATGGCCCCACCAGCACCATAAACTCCCCATCCCGCACGGTCAGATTAATATTGCGCAAAACGGTGCCCGTAGGCAGGGAAGTCGGATGAGGTGCAGCAACGGTAGGGGCGGTAGCGTCTACGGCCAGGGGGGAGCGGGTCTCCAGCGGTTGGCTGTCCCTGGCCGATCGGCTGGGAAAGCTTTTGTAAACGTTTTCTAAAACAACCTGCGCCACAGCAAACTTGCCCGCTTTAGCATCTAACTGGGTTCAAAACCAATTGTGCTCAATAGCTTACCACTGGGATCGCCCCGAGAAACCAGCAATGGCGGGTCAAGATGCTGGATTATCTGCATCCGGTTTGGGCCGGAGCCGCCATCCTGGTTTGACCACCTGCCGCGATCGCGCAATCACCAGGCAGTCGTCAGGCACATCCTCAGTGATGGTCGACCCGGCGGCGATGTTGACGTCAGCGCCTATCTGGATGGGCGCAACCAGGACGCTGTTGGATCCGGTTTTGCTGCGATCGCCAATTTGGGTATGGTGCTTGCGCACGCCATCGTAGTTGGCGGTAATGGTGCCCGCCCCCACGTTCACCTGCTGGCCAAGGGTGGCGTCTCCCAGGTAAGACAGGTGGGCGGCATTGGTGCGATCGCCTAACGTTGCCTTCTTAAGTTCCACAAAGTTCCCTACCCGGCAGTGCTCGCCCACGTGAGCCTGCCCCCGGAGATGGGCATAGGGGCCAATGCGACTGTGAGCCTCCACAACGCTGTCGGAAACGACAGAATAGAGAATCGTCACCTGCTCGCCAATTTGGCTATTTTCAATTAAACAGCCCGGCCCAATGCGGCTGCCCGTCTGGATGGTGGTTGTACCACGCAGGTGGGTCTGCGGCTCGATAATCACATCTGGCTCAATCTGCACCGTATCGTCGATGGTGTTGCTGCCCGGATCAATGAGCGTTACGCCTGCCATCATCCAGTGGTCTTTAATCCGAGCCTGTAAGATTTCATAAGCTGCCGCCAGTTGTTTCCGATCGTTAATGCCGAGAATTTCCTGCGGATCGTCCACATCCACCGCCATGACTGGGGCCATGTGGGCGATCGCGTCGGTTAAGTAATATTCTTTTTGGGTATTGTTAGTCTGCAGTTTCGGCAGTACCTGGGCCAGATCGCTCCAGCGAAAACAGTAGACCCCGGCGTTGATGCGCCGATTTTGCTTTTGGGCAGGGGTGCAGTCCCGGTCTTCTACGATTTGATTGACGATGTTCTGTCCGTCACAGAATACCCGACCGTAGCCTTTGGGGTTGGATAGGCAGGCAGTGAGAATAGTGGCAGCGTTCTGCTCGGTGCGGTGAATTTCTAGCAGTCGCTTCAGGGTTTGGGCGCGCAAGAGCGGCACGTCGCCATTGAGCACCAGGAGGTCGCCCTGAAAATCCTCCAGATGGGGCATTACCTGCTGCACTGCGTGCCCGGTGCCCAGTTGCTCAGCCTGCAGCACAAATTCCAGGCTGTGATTGACCTGTGCCATTTGCTCAGCGCGGGGCTGAAGGGATGCCTGCACAAGGTCAGCCTGGTAGCCCACCACAATGAGGGTGCGGGCAGGCGCAATTTCGCCCAAGCTATCGAGTACCCGTTCAACCAGCGATCGCCCCCCCAAAGGATGCAAAACCTTTGGCAGGTGAGATTTCATTCGTGTTCCGCGTCCGGCGGCAAGAATTGCGACTGCTACCATTTTTCGTCTTATACCAGGTGTCCGAAGGGATTATAGCCAAATTCCGCAAAACCCACGCGATTGATCCGGTAGCCCAGCCGTGCTATGCAAGCTTCCGAGCCGGGGAAACTTTGCAAGATTTTTCTGAACCCAATGAGGACTAAGGAGATTTCTGAAAATGATCCTACCCGACGACGTAGGAACAAATAGCCATTTGCCGCTATCAACCGTTTAGCTGGGGGTAATTGTTTCCCAGAAATCGCCTAAGCAACCTGGGAAGACAGATCAGTCGATGCAGACGGGCCAGGGCGTTGGGCTTGATCTGCTCCTTCAGTTTGGCGAATAAACTCGGCAAATTGCCTGACCAGTTCTGGATTGCGCCATCCCTTCGCAGTTTCCTCGAAAATAATCGCCAGGGATTCTTCTGGGGAAAGAGCGGCTTTGTAGGGGCGCTCACTGGTTAGGGCGTCATAAATGTCGATGATCTGGAAGACCTGGGCCAGGTAGGGAATTTCATCACCCACTAAACCATCGGGGTAACCGGAACCGTCCCAGCGCTCGTGGTGGTGGCGAATGATGGGCAATACGCCTCGCATGGTGCGGAGGGGTGAGCAGATTTGCTCGCCGATCTGGACGTGGCGGCGCATAATTTCCCATTCTTCGGAAGTTAGCTTACCGCGTTTGAGTAGTACGTTATCTGGAATGCCAACTTTGCCGATATCGTGCAAATAGGCTCCCCAAACAAGATTTCGGATATCAGCGCGGGGCAGGTCAAGGAATTTGCCAAATTCCTCGCCTCGCTCGACGAGGCGATCGCAGTGGTCGCCCGTATTGGGATCTCGGCTTTCGATGGTTTTGGCGATGGAAAAGAGCACCTGTTCAGCGTGGTCTAAATCTTCGTTGAGCCGCTTCTGGCGAACCAGGGAGCGCACCCGCGCCGAAAGCTCTAGCTGATCAAAGGGCTTCGTGAGGAAATCATCGCCACCCGCTTCGATGCCCCGTAATCGAGACCGGCGATCGTTAAGTGCTGTGATAAAAATGACGGGAATGAGGCGGGTTTGTTCATCACCTTTAAGGCGACGACAAACTTCAAAGCCATCCATTCCAGGCATCATGACATCCAGTAGGATTAAATCGGGATGAATCCTGGCAACGGTTTCTAACGCCTTGATGCCCGAATCAGCTTCCAGCACCTCGTACCCCTCAACGGATAGGAGCGCCACAGCCGTCATCCGGCTAGAGGGGTGGTCGTCTACAACTAAAATTTTTGATCGTTCAGAATCAAGGCAGTTCACGTTAACTATCTCAACCCTAATATTTGCTACTTTTCAGAAGAATGGTCTATTTTTAATTTGTGAAATTAAATTAAGGGCTTCATAAGGACTGAGGCCGATTTGGCGATCGCTCACTCCAATTTTAAGGAGAATTTAGGCATCCCAGACTTCAGTACGGTCTTGAGGTAAGTCCTCATTGGCCAGCCACTGGACGTTGTTTAAGCATTGTTAAGTAAGAACGTTAAGGCAATGACGAAGATTGTCACCCAGTAGAAGCTATTACAAAGTCATATCAGGCAATTGAGGATGCTGTGCAACGGTTAAATTAATCCTGCTAGATGGCTAGAGAGGGCAGTTAGTAAGCCCCGACGCGATTCTGAGACAGATAGGCACTTGCAAGCCACATTCCAGGTGTTGGGGGCCAGGTAGATAGCGCCCACAGAAGCCTCAATCGCCTGTATTCTTCAGGTGTCAAAACTAGTCTACATCTCTCTCAGTATCTGCGATGCCATAAAGTCTCGAATCAGGTTTTCTACGGAGATTTGAAGGAATTTGGTTTGCTAGCTGAGATATCACTGGCCTGGATGGTCTATAACGAGGAAAAGAGTCACGAAAGCGAGAGTCGTATCTCCAGGGCAAATGCAGTTTATTGATCAGGCAACAATCGAAGTCCAGGCGGGGGATGGCGGTGACGGCATGGTAGCGTTCCGCCGCGAGAAGTATGTACCTGCGGGTGGCCCTGCCGGAGGAAATGGTGGGGTCGGGGGGTCAGTTATTTTGGTAGCCGCTGAGAATTTGCAAACCCTGCTCGACTTTAAATATGCCCACTGCTTTCGGGCTGAAAACGGGGCGCGGGGTGGGCCTAAAAACCAGACGGGGGCATCGGGGCGCGATCGCCCCATTGAAGTTCCCTGTGGCACAGCGGTATACGACGCTGAAACAGGTGAGTTGCTGGGGGATCTGGTCAAACATGGGCAAACGGTCGTGGTCGCCAGAGGCGGCAAAGGCGGCCTGGGAAACCGCCATTTTCTGAGTAACCGGAATCGTGCCCCCGAACATGCCCTGCCCGGTTTGCCAGGGGAACAGCGAATTATTCGTCTGGAGCTAAAACTTCTGGCGGAAGTGGGCATCATTGGCTTACCCAACGCGGGTAAATCGACGTTGATTTCTGCCCTATCGGCGGCTCGGCCTAAAGTGGCCGATTATCCTTTTACGACGCTGATTCCTAATTTGGGGGTTGTGCGTAAGCCCACCGGAGATGGCACCGTCTTTGCTGACATCCCAGGGCTGATTGAAGGAGCACATCTGGGGACGGGGTTGGGCCATGACTTCCTCCGACACATCGAGCGGACTCGCCTCCTTCTTCACCTCATTGATGTCACCTCAGAAAATCCCGTCCAGAACTATTGCGTCATTCAATCAGAACTGGAAGCCTATGATCGGGGACTCGCTCAGCGCCCGCAAATCATTGCCCTGAATAAGGTAGACGCGATCGCCACGGAGACTGACCGCATTGAGGCGATCGCCACCCAGCTTCACCAGCTCACCCATGCCCCTGTGTTTACGATTTCAGCCGTCGCCCAGGTGGGATTATCAGAATTACTCCAGGAGATTTGGCAGCATCTAGAGGCGAATCCTCCGGATTCCCAACTTGCTTTGAGCGCACCGGACAGGTAGAGTCCCAGCCAAATCGGCGTCCAGTAGTAGTCTATGTCGAGGGCCTAAAGCTGCTCCGAGTTGGGGTGAGGAGCAGGAGGATTGACCTGTACAGGAGATGTTATCGGTGATTCAGCCTCCCGCTGCTCCAAGGGATAGGACCGAAACTGCCCCGTGTTGTAGGCGAGGGCATAGCTCTGAGCCAAGAGCCAGAAATAAACCCCAGGCAGTCTGGGTTCTAACCAGGGGCGGCTCCATCGAGTCATAGCTGGCAATCCGCTAAGCAACCCACCCACCAGTGAGGTGACCGTGAAGTTAAAATAGCTGCCGACCCAGCGCATTAAGTCTTTTGCCCCTGCCAACTGCCAGATCCATGTCAGCAGCGCTGGATTCTGCCAAGCGGCCTTCAGGGCCATGCGGTTAAAGGCGAGCCACCCAGCCCGGTCTTTAATGAAGCGATCGGCAACGGCTGGGGATTCGCTTGCCAGCACACCAAAGAAGGTATTCAGCATGGCATTGACGCGTTCAGGGGGCAGGAAGCGGTGATGGGGCACCATCATGCCCTTTGAGAATAGCCAGGTCACCGACACATTGCTCTGGTAGGCACGGATCTGGCTGAGGTGCTGCACCTGGAGCAGATCGTGGCGCAGGGCTACGTCCAGCAGGTGGGTGAGGCGTTTCAAATTTCTCACCAGCGAGCCAAACCCGGTAAATACCAAAGGTGATTGGAGAGAGGCGGCGTCGCCGATGGCAATCAGGCGATTGTAGGCAACCTGGCGATCGCCCCCCCGAATGCTGAAATGGCCAGGGATATAGCCGAACGTGGGCTTACGCCAGGTCAGATTTTCTAAATTGCAGCGACGGTATTCGGGCAGGATAGTGAAGAAATCTTCATACATTTCCAGCAATGAGCCGGGATTTTCGGGGTGAACCTGGTGGTAATGGAATAGATAAATGGTTAGCTCATCGTTCCTGCCAGGAAACAGCTCCCAAATGAGCTGTCGCCCACGGGAGATATCCCCATGGCTATTCAGGACATCGCCATAGTCTGAGTTCCAGACTCCTGGCGGGAATCCACCTGATACCACTGCACCAACGGTTGGACAAACGCTGTCGAACGCTCGGCCTCCGTTGAGCTGCCAGGCAATGGGCGAGGCGGTGCCCATGGCGTCAACCAGCAGCCGCCCCTGCACCACTCGCTCTGACTGGGTTGGCAGGTGAGTTACCCAGACGGTCACCCCATCCGGCGAAACCCCAGCTTGGCTGAACTCGGTTTCGTCCCAAATTTCTCCCCCCGCAGCTTTTAGTTTTTGGCCACAAAGAGACAATAGCGCCTCTGAATCGAGGGCCACATTGAGCACGGTTGGTGTGTGGAGGATGGGCGCTTTTGCCTGGTGGGGATTATTGGCATCAAAAAATTTATGAAATCCATCGACGTACTCCCGGGCAATAATTTTGTCAAACTCATCGGCGGTCAGTAACCCTAAATCGATGAGGCTTTGAAATTCGTCCCGTGAAATATTCCACTCCCGGTTCATCCGACCGAACGGTAGCCGTTCAATCAGCAGGACGCGATAGCCCAGCCGCGCCATTACCGCAGCATGGATGACGCCGAGGGCACCGCCTACATAAATTAAATCGTAGACATCGGCACGCTCCTGGTGTGTCTGGGAGTCCTGGGGCGGGGGCTGATCAAAGATGACCTGTTGGGGATGCTGGGGTTGGCGCACCCCTTCCCGCCAGCGCCGCTCCCACCAGTAAGCCCGTGCCAGGTCATACGCGCCGTTCGGCATCTTCCGGAAATAGCGAACGGTTTTGGGATAGTGGGGAGCCAGGGCCTCGAAGATAGACTGATGGGAAAGGTCGACCTCGGGCAGTTCGGGATAGACGTGGGGAAACTGGCGTCGGATTTCGAGGAGAAGTTGCTGGATGATTTGCTGTTCGGCGGCGATCGCCCCAGACGCCCAGCGAAAGACCTTCAAGTAGGTGGTGCGCTGCACCGACCAGATAAAAATAGACAGCATGTCAGACAGGCATCCCACCGCCGCCCCCGATGGCCTCTCTGAACTTCCCAAGGCAGGGGTGCGACGGGACGGGGTGTCGGCAAACCTGATGCAACAACCGTCGGGGGTTAGTACCTTCTCTCCAACGAGGGGCGTGAATATTAGCTGAAGCCAGCTAATGACCGCACCGGGTTCGGGGGTGGGAACTTCGATATACAAAATTTCTTTCATTTGAATGAATATGAATGCGATGTAATTCTTCGAGAAGATAGGGTTGACAGGTTCCCAAAGTGCGATACACTCACCGTCAGTATCTTGAATATGAGAAAAAGATACGTAACTTTATATTCTTGCCATTTTTGTGTCCCGCTCACCAGGTGTTAGACAAGTATTTTAATCATCAAGGAGCGAGGCGCGATCCGACGGGAGGCTAATTTTGTATGAATCGTTCCATTCCGGCTAGTCCTCAAGAGATTGCGGCACTGCGTTCTCAGCCCATTGATGCGGATTTGGTAGCGGCGGCGATCGCTGGTGTCATTAATCTCACCCGTTCCCAGGGGCGATCGCTCGACGATTTGACTCAGGAGGTGCTGGCCGACGATCGCCTGCTCGACTGGGAGTGGCGGTGTCTGCTCAGCGAGATTGTGGCCCAGGCCTGGGAGTGCCTCCATCCCCCTGCCGATGCCGACGCAGCGCAGCAGCCATGATTCCCAAAAAGGCGTTTTGGGGTTTGATTGGGGCGATCGCCACCGGCTGTATATGGGTTAATTGGGGGGCGATCGCCTGGGCCGACTATCAATCTTTTGTCCTCTCGCCTGGGTTTGAGCCAGATCCACAGGTTGGTACCGGCTATTCGGGTGGGCCTCGACAAACGGCAGACTGCGGGTTTGTTGGCCCCAGCAACACCCCCGATCACGTCCTGCAGTTGTTAGAACCGTTCAGCTTTCTCCACGCATTGGTTGAAGCCCCAGGGGACGTTACCCTATTGATTGAAGGCCCAGATGGGCGGCGCTGCGTGGACGACGCGGATGGCAACTTGCCGGAAGTGGTGGGAGGCTGGTCGGCGGGCACCTATCAAATTTGGATTGGCGACTGGGAGCGGGCCGGATATCGGTATTCTCTTTACCTGAGCGAATATTCACGGTAACGAAACGTTAAGGCCACCTCTTTCTTTACAGAGCTGCTATCTATGGGCTATTATGTTAGACCGTGAGTTTTAGCGAAACTATGAACGCGCAAGAGATCATCCGCTCGATTGAAGAGCAGCAAATCAAAAGTGATTTGCCAACGATCCACGTTGGCGACACGGTTCGAGTCGGGGTTCGAATTAGTGAGGGCGGCAAAGAGCGGGTGCAGCCTTACGAGGGCACAGTGATTGCCATGCGAAATGGCGGCATTAACGAAACCATCACTGTCCGCCGGATTTTTCAAGGGGTTGGTGTTGAGCGGGTTTTCCTGATTCACTCGCCGCGCGTTGCCGACATTAAAGTGCTGCGTCGGGGTCGGGCAAGACGGGCCAAGCTCTACTACCTGCGCAATCGGGTGGGCAAATCGACTCGCCTGAAGCAGCGGTTTGATCGCGCCCTCTAGGTCTTGTCGCGTGGTATAGGCATTAGCTCAATTTGTGCTCACCTGTCCCGATCTGACTGGTAAGGCCGCGAGACTTCGCTAAGCGACCGTCATTCCTGACCTTGAAGTGGTAAGCTCTCTAGTAGGGCGATCGCCCAGTCAGTGCTCCAGCCCATGCGCTCTTAGTTCAGTTGGTAGAACGCAGGTCTCCAAAACCTGATGTCGGGGGTTCGAGTCCTCCAGGGCGCGCTGTTTGCTCCGAGCTTCCGCCAGTCGGGCGGGATGGGTTGAATACAGAAATTTTGCTAATTTCCGCTGATTTCCAGAAATTATGGGAATTAACTGAGACTTTTCAGTTGAGCCTGTAGCTTGGGTCGATCTGACTGCGAAATGGAAGAACGAGCATTAAATTTGCTCTAGGGGTGAGAGTTGAGTCATCGGCCTGCTCGAAGGTATTACCGCCTCTCCGCTCCCTCTCTTTATAGATGAAAGCTAATAGAATAAAGAATAAGGCATTGCGAGGTTGGCGTCGTGGCGAAGAAAAAAGAGGCAGAGGTACAGGAAACCAACACCGGTTTCAAAGTTAATGAGTTTTTACAGGGTACTAAGGAAGAGTTGGGGAAAGTTGTTTGGCCAAGCCGTCAGCAGCTTATCAGCGAATCCTTTGCGGTGATTTTGATGGTAACCCTGTCAGCCACGATTATCTATTTGGTAGATGCCTTATTTGGTTGGGCTGCTAGGCAGGTGTTCTAATGACTTTTGCGTCAGATGGATCTGATGGATCCGAAAATTTTGAACTAAGCGAGGATTTAACCGAAGAGCAGCAGGCAGAGGCGGCACGGAAGAGTGCCCGTTGGTATGCTATTCAGGTGGCGTCGGGCTGTGAGCGGCGGGTCAAGATGAGTCTGGAACAACGCCTCAGGACGTTGGATATCACTAACCGTATCTTTGATATCGAGATTCCCCAAACTCAGATCCTGAAGCCGCAGAAGAGCGGTAAGCCAAAGGAAGTTGCGGAAAAGGTTTTCCCTGGTTATGTACTCGTCCGCATGGTAATGGATGATGAAGCTTGGCAGGTTATCAAAAATACGCCAAACGTCATCAATTTTGTTGGAGCCGAGCAAAAGCGCCGTTACGGTCGAGGGCGGGGGCACGTGAAGCCCATGCCGCTCAGTCATGGAGAGGTAGAGCGGATCTTCAAGCAGGCAGAAGAGCAAAAGCCGGTAATGAAGGTGGATATGGCGGAGGGCGATCGCATCCTCGTCCTATCGGGGCCGTTCAAAGATTTTGAAGGGGAAGTGATCGAGGTTAGCCCAGAGCGCAGCAAGCTGAAGGCTCTCCTCTCAATCTTCGGTCGCGACACCCCGGTCGAGTTGGAATTTAATCAGGTTCAAAAGCAGAGCTAGAAAATCAATGGCAAAAAAAGTTGTTGCACTCATTAAGTTAGCAATTACGGCAGGCAAAGCTAACCCAGCCCCTCCCATCGGGCCAGCCCTGGGTCAGCATGGCGTTAACATTATGGCGTTCTGCAAAGAATATAACGCCCGCACGGCGGATCAGGCTGGTCTGGTGATTCCGGTGGAGATCTCCGTCTTCGAAGATCGGAGCTTTACCTTTGTCCTGAAAACCCCACCTGCCTCCGTTTTGATTAAAAAAGCAGCGGGAATCGATAAAGGATCGGGGGCACCCAATACCCGTAAGGTCGGTTCCATTACGCGGGCACAGCTTCAGGAAATTGCCCAAACCAAGATGCCCGACCTGAACGCCAACGATATTGAGGCGGCCATGAAGATTGTTGAAGGAACGGCCCGTAATATGGGAGTCACGGTTGCCGACTAATCAAAAGTTAGTGATGGCGATCGCCCCGATTTGGCCATTCCTCCTCTATAATGAGAGACCGTCCTGTTAACTAGATTTGGGGGAGAGGCCACGGCTTCGTCTGTACCCCAGGGAGATCAATATCCATGCCTCGAAAGACTTCACGTCGATTGCAGGAGCTGCAAAAAAAGGTTGCGGATCGCCTCTATGAGCCTCTAGAGGCCATGACATTGCTTAAGGAAACCGCCACCGCCAAGTTTCCCGAATCTGCTGAGGCCCATATTCGCCTCGGCATCGATCCCAAATATACCGACCAGCAGTTGCGGACAACGGTTGCCCTTCCCAAAGGAACTGGACAGACTGTGCGCGTCGCTGTGATTGCCCGAGGGGAAAAGGTCGGGGAAGCCACCGAAGCGGGAGCTGACATTGTCGGGTCGGAAGAGCTGATTGGCGAGATCCAGAAAGAGCAAATGCTGGATTTTGACGTGCTCATTGCCACCCCCGATATGATGCCGCAGGTGGCCAAGCTGGGCCGATTGTTGGGGCCGAGGGGTTTGATGCCGTCTCCTAAGGGCGGTACCGTTACCTTCGACTTGGCCCAGGCAATTTCCGACTTTAAGGCCGGGAAGCTAGAGTTCCGGGCCGACCGTACCGGCATTGTTCATGTTATGTTTGGAAAGGCCAGCTTTCCCCCAGCGGATTTGCTGGTGAATCTCAAAGCACTCCAGGAAACGATTGACCGCAACCGCCCCTCTGGAGCGAAAGGTCGCTACTGGCGCACGGTTTACGTGGCTGCCACCATGGGACCATCCATCCCGGTTGATGTTAACGCGTTACGTGACTTGAAGCTCACTGAAATCGCTTAATTCTGTTGGCTTAGTTCTGCCTTGAAGATTCTCAGGTTGCCTTTGCGATAGTTCTTTCCCAAAAAGTCTTTACCCATACACGGAGCCAAAGACAGCAGGTGCCCAGGGCATAACCCCTGCCGAGGTTTCCAAATCCCAACCGTCAATGTTGCTGAGTGGAAGCAGGGCTGAGCCGTCAGCCCCAACACGTATCGACTTGGCATTAGGGAAAGCGGAAATTTAAGGTTAATCTGCTGCTCCGGCTCCCAGGGCTGGAGTTTTTGCTTTCTGGGCGATCGCGACAGAACTAAAACAGCAAGCTGGAGCCGCATGGATGGTTGAGCGGTTGGTTAGGAGAGTGCTGAAACGTTTGGTTAGCAAACCCCACCCTTAAGGAGGTGAGACCAAAATGGGGAGAACCCTGGAAGATAAAAAGGCCATTGTGGCAGAGCTGAAGGACTTGCTGAGCGAAGCCCAGCTTGCCCTGGTGGTTGATTACAAAGGGCTTTCGGTTGCTGAAATTACCGATTTGCGAAATCGCCTGCGGGAAGTCGGGGCTACTTGTAAAGTCACGAAAAACACCCTGATGCGGATTGCCGTGGAGGACAATCAAACCTGGCAACCGATGAC
>JAYKGU010000148.1:0-23668 GCA_035285585.1 Synechococcales cyanobacterium | reverse complement strand
TTCGTCGCCGGGGGACACTCGGAGACGCAAAACGGACATGGAGCAGGCATAAGACCTCCTGGAGGCAATCTGTGGTGAAGTGTCAACCCCATTCAGCGACCATCCTTCGGGGGTGGCGTGGCGAGGAATCCCCGCGCTTTTAGGCCGGGGAGGATGTCAAACAGTTGCCTTCGTCACCCTGCTCAATGATTTTTTAGATCTACTGAGTTGATGGGAAATGGCCCGCTAGTGGGTCATTTGCTTTGCTCCGAGCCATTGCGCCCTCACCCCAAACCCCTCTCCCAAAAAGGGCGAGGGGCTTTGAAGCGATTAGGCAGCTCTGGCTCCCCTTTTCCCAAGTTGGGAGAAGGGGCTGGGGGATGAGGGCTATGTCCGTGCCAAATGGCCCGCTAGTGACCGTTTTGGGTGGCGATCGCCGCTTCCGGGTAGTGATCGTTGAATTTTTCCTGGTCGAAGTAGTAAACCGAGCGAATCGGGTAGGGAATATTGAACTCGGCCTCATCACAGGCCTGCTTCAATGCCACCATTACCCGGCTCTGGATCTGGCGCACATGGACTTTTTCGGGGCGGGTCCAGTAGCGCACTATAAAATCGATGGCACTGTCACCAAACCCGACGATATCAATTTCCACCGAAGGCTGGGATAGGACGCCTTCCACATCCGTCATCGCCATGGCCAGCACCTGACGGGCACGGGCAAGGGGAGTGTTGTAATCCAGCCCGATGGCCAGATCCGTGCGGCGGTGGGGGTAGTGGGTCAGGACATGGATGGGGTTGGTAAACACCAGGGAATTGGGAATCACCACCCGTTCCCCCTGATAGGTGCGGATTTTGGTGGAGCGGATGCTAATTTCCTCCACCGTGCCCTCAAATCCCTGCACCACGATCTGGTCATTGAGCTGAAACGGCTGGTTCAGCAGCAGCAGGATGCCTGCCAGAAAGTTCTTAAAAATGTCCTGGAAGGCAAAACCAATGGCCACCGAGCTAAGCCCCAGCAGCCCGATAATGTCCCCCAGGGCCAGCCCTGGAAAGATCACCAGGCAGGCCAGTAAGGTGCCCGTTACCCAGACGCCGACCACTGCAAGTTGCACTGCCAGGGTGCGCAGAGTGGCATTGTGGATAAACCGTTCGCTGGTGGCGCTTACCAGCCGCCGAATGGGCTTAGTGCCATACCAGGTGGCTGCCAGGATGGCGATCGCCAGAATCAAAGCAGGAACAGCAATCACGGCACTCTGCAAAATTTCCAGCAAACTCTCCTGGATTACCTGCAGAAAGTCGGAAACGGCTAGGGGTGACATGGGCTTCTCCGTCAATTCAGGGGTTGGGGGATTCAGGCAAAATAGGGCTGAAGGGGGGCTTCTCTATGGATTCCATTGGATCTGGCGAAGGTTGGCTATGGCCTACCTTAACATTTCTTCAGCCGCCCCTCAGCCAGCCTGCCAGGTGATTCTGCCATTTCCTGATGGCCACCTTCATGCGCCTTGGGTGGGATTCTTCTTCCAGGGTCGGTCTTTTCCATCTCGCGAGCCTTGACGAATACAGCGAGTTATTTCCAGAATAAGGCGCTGCTTGCAATCTCTCTGTCTGCTCTTTTATCCCTCTTCCCGCAAGGCAATGGATTTCCAATCCAAATAGAGCGCTACGCTTTCGCGTGAGGACCTTCAAGAGGCGTGAAACCCCCGCGACGCGGGAGTTCCACACTCAAACCTTAGCCCGTAGGGCTATAGAGCAGAAAAACTAGCAAGCCAGTAAAGCGCTGCCCACTGTCGTGCCCCGAGTTACTACCCTGAGGCAATTTCTATGATTGAGCTATATCAGTTTGAGCTGTCCCACTATTCCGAAAAAGTCCGGTTCCTGCTGGACTATAAGGGGCTAGCCTACCGCAAAATTGAAGTGACCCCCGGCATCGGCCAACTGGATGTCTTTCGACTGTCGGGCCAGCGGCAGGTTCCCGTGATTAAAGACGGAGCGGAAGTGATTGCTGATTCAACGGCGATCGCCCTCTACCTGGAAAAGACCTACCCCGATCGGCCCCTGATTCCCACCGACGCCCAGCAGCGGGGGCTGTGTCTGCTGATGGAAGAGTGGGCCGACGAATCCATGGGGCTGAACGCCCGCAAAGCCATGCTGGGGGCCTTCAACCAGAATCCTGACTTTCGTACGGCAGCCCTGCCCCGCTCCACCCCCGATCTGGTTAAAAGTCTGGTTAATGCCGTCCCCCACGAAGCCCTGGATGTGCTGGGCATGGGCATCGGTCTGGGGCCAGATGCGATCAAGGCGGCCCGCAAAGCCATTGAGCAAAACCTGGAAGCCCTCACCCTGCTGCTGGCCAACCGCTCTTATTTGATCACCGACCATCCTACCCTGGCGGACTTTGCCGTTGCGGGCACCAGCATGTACATCAAATTCCCGGCAGGCACCTATCTGGACATCCCCGATGCCCTGCGGGGCCGGGGCGTACCGGGGCTGGCAGACAATCCCGCCTATGCCGCTTTCTGGGAATGGCGCGATCGCCTCTACACCGACTACCGCCTGGCCACCCCAGTCCCTGGGGGCACTGCGAGTGCGCCCACGTCCATCAAAATCGAGTAGGGCAGACGATACCCACCTTGATTCATTAACTCCGACGATAGGCCCGAACAAACCGCTCAACGCCCGCCAGGTCTAAGTGGACGCGAATGTCCTGATAGGCTCCATGGGTCGATAGCAGTTGGGTCACCGCCTGCGCCTGTCCAGCCATGATCTCCACCAGCCAGACGCCCCCCGGTTGCAGATAATCGGGGGCTGCCTTTACCAGGTGGCGAATGGCATCCAGGCCATCAAGCCCACCATTCAAAGCCAGATGGGGTTCGTGGTGAGCGACCTCCGGCTGGAGGCTGTTTACCTCGCTGCTGGGAATGTAGGGCGGGTTCGACACCATGCCCCGCAGGTCTCCCGCTAAATGGTTCAGGGGTGCAAACCAGCTTCCCTGATAGAACTGGATGCGATCGCCCAACCCATGCGCCGCCGCATTCTGGCGAGCCACGACCAGGGCTTCCCCACTGCAATCCACCGCGTGAATCATCGCCTGCGGGAAAGCAGTGGCTAACCCCAGGGCGATCGCCCCACTGCCCGTCCCCAAATCGGCCCAGTGGCCCATCCGCTGGTCGGGATGATCCGCCGTAGCGGCGATCGCCCAATCGATGATCCGCTCCGTTTCCGGTCGGGGAATCAGCACCGCCGGGGAAACGATCAGAGAAAACTGTCGCCAGGGAGCGGTGCCCACCAGGTATTGCACGGGCGATCGCCCCACCAGGCGCTGCTGCCAGCGGCGCTCCAGTTCGTCTAAGGGCACCTGAATCTGGACAGCAGGGCGATGGCGAAACGTTTCCAGACGCAACGCCAGCCGGTCGAGGTCGCTCAGGGCCTGGAGAAACCAGTCCAGCTCAAAGGGGGGAACGGTGTGGGCGATCGCCCGCTGACGGGCCGCCTGCCACCATTCCCAAAGCTGCTCACCGGAGACGGCATGGGTCAACGCAAGCCTCTCGCCGCCCTACTCCTCAGGCTGGCCTTCAGGCTGGCCGCTGGTGGCCTCCCGGATGAAGTCGATCGACTCCTGGGGTGGGATGAGCTGAATTTGCTGCAAATCAGCGTTGTCGCTGGCTTCCAGGGTGTGAATCAAATCCTCCAGACGAATAATGTGGGGGCTGAGGGTGGCCGCCAGGTCAGGCTGGGACGCGCCGATGCGGTCTAGCAGACTCTGCAATTCTTCCTGGGTAAAGAAGAGAGGAATGACCTGCTGCTCACCCACCTCAATGGTGAGGTAGCCGCCACCCTCCTCTCCCTCGCCCGCAACCCGAGCGGTGAACAGGGGCACGCCTGAGAATTCCCCTTCTTCTAACAGCTCGCCGCCCCCTTCAATCCGCTCTTCCTGCAGCACATTTACGGCAGACTCCACCTGGTCAGCCATGGGAACGAAAACAAATTCCAGGCGGTTTTCAGGGTCTTGCCCCGCGACGGCCACTTCATAAACCCGTGCCAGGGAAACGGGGGTGACCTGAACGGCTTCACCCAGGTCGGGGTTGTTAGCCCGCAGGTTGTCGAGGAACGCCTGGGCATCGCTGCGGCTGATAAACACCCGCGCCACAGGGGCAATGTCTTCCCGATCGGGCACTTCCGACACCAGTGGCGCACCCTCTTCATCGGTGATGGTGAACACCGGTACATGGCGAAGCTGCTGCACCACCTGCTCCTGGGTCAGGGCGATCGCCCGACTCCCAGCCCCCAACAGCGTACCTAACACCATCCCCCCAACTGCAACCAGCGTTGCACCGTGACGAATTAGCGATTTCATAGCAACTCCTAAACCTTAGACACGAGAAAATTCAAATGTAAGCAGCAGAACACAAGCAGGTGTTCAGGATGGAAATCCTATCTTTATGGGAGCCAGCATATCAGCATCAGTCTACAGCAGTTGACGGGCGGGTGGATGAAAGGTTCGTTAATCCCCAACCGCGAGCGATTACTGGCCCCATTAGGAATAGTTCCAACCAGTGGCGAACAGGTCAGGATTTTTCTTAAGCTGGCATCTTTCACCCTCATACTCGGGCACCAGGGAAAATTCGGTGGAATGATTCAGGTAGGGACGTGAGTTTAACTATTCTGCTCCTCCTGGAGAATTTTGTCCTTTGAGTCGCCCCAGTAAGCGCTGCACGTCCAGACTTCGCGATCGCCCTTCGGCTCCACCGACCAGCGGTAGATGACTGTTTGGGGATTCACCCCCACCTCCAGAAGCTTTGCCCCCATGTAGTATTCCATCTTCTTTTTGGTCATGTCTTTGACGCTGGGGGGCAACCCTGCTTCAATAGTTCGGGAAAGGTGAGCCTGGGTGTGTTTTGCCATCAATTCTGCTCCGTGCGGTGCAATCACCAGAACTCTGATTTTATCGAATGATGAAATTTTGTGGGATCGTCTGCATTCGGTCGACTTGATGAGGGTGGGCGATCGCGCCAAAATAAAAGTAAACAAATGTAATCCGTACCGTTTCGATTGTGTTAAATCCTGCTACGCCTCCCTCGACAACGGCATCGCCCGAACCACTGCCGAACCAGTCTCACTATCGCGACGATTCTGACAGTTCCTCTGATAATTCCTCTGACAGTTCCTCTGCCAATTCCATCGACTACGATATTGCCATTGTGGGCGGTGGCATTGTCGGGCTGACCCTGGCCTGTGCCCTGAAGACCTCAGGACTGCGGGTGGCGTTGATTGAGGCCAAACCCAGGGAGGCGGGTCTGCTGCGCCACCGGGCCTATGCCCTGACCCTGCTTTCGGGGCGCATTTTTGAGGGATTGGGAGTATGGGGCGAGATTCTGCCGCAGATTACCACCTTTCAAACCATTCGACTGGCGGATGCAAAACATCCTACCGTCATTGATCTCCAGCCCACTGATTTAGGAACCCAGGAATTGGGATATGTCGCCGAGCATCAGGTGCTGGTGCAGGCGCTATACCACTGTCTGGAAGGGGCGACCCAGGTGACGTGGCGGTGTCCGGCGGAAGTAGTCAGCGTGCAGCCACTGCGGGACTATACGGAGGTGACGCTACTGGAAGCCGGTCAGCCCCACACCCTGCGCGCCCAGGTGCTGGTGGCAGCAGACGGATCGCGATCGCCCCTGCGCGATCGCCTGGGCATCCAAACCACCGGCTGGAAATATTGGCAGTCCTGCGTCACAGCCGTGATCCGTCCTGAAAAAGCCCATGGCGACATTGCCCGCGAACACTTCTGGCCCAGCGGCCCCTTCGCCACCCTGCCCCTGCCCGACAACCGCTGCCAGATTGTGCTCACTGCCCCCCATGCCGAAGCGAAGCGGTTCCTGGAAATGGACGTTCAGGATTTTCTCTCTGAACTGGATCGTCGCTATGATCACCAGTTGGGCAGGCTGGAGCTGGTGGGCGATCGCTACCTGTTTCCCGTCCAGCTCATGCACAGTCGGCAATATGTCCAGCCGCGCCTTGCCCTCGTGGGGGATGCGGCCCACTGCTGCCATCCCGTTGGCGGTCAGGGGCTAAACCTGGGCATTCGCGATGCGGCAGCCCTGGCTCAGGTCCTTCAGGCTGCCCACCAGCGGGGAGAAGACTTGGGATCCCTGGCCGTCTTGCAGCGCTACCAGCACTGGCGACGCTGGGAAAACTGGATCATCCTGTGGTTTACTGATCTGCTCGACCGCAGCTTTTCGAATACTCTCTTCCCCATCCTCGTGGCCCGCCGCTGGGGCTTAAACCTGATGGCCCGACTGGGTCTGTTGCGATCGCTGGCCCTGCGGCTGATGACTGGCCTCTCCGGCAAGCTGCCTGACCTAGCGCGATAGCCGAAAAACCTATCCGAAAAATCTCGCTAAGTAGGTCAGCACAATTAAATTCAGGTTAGAAAACCGGGGGAGCGCCCCGCCGGTTTTCTGACCTTCGTTTTTCAATGTAGTTCTACTTAATCTAACGAGCTTTCGGATAGGCAATTGCGCTTGATCTCTTACACGGAAACCGATGCAGACGGCTGGGCTGCCAGCTTTGCATCCAGATGCTCCGCCAAGCGGAGGGTTAACGCAATGAGGGTAAACGTTGGGTTGGCAAAGCCGACGGTTGGGAAAACCGAGCAGCTCGCCACATACAGGTTGCTGATGCCGTGAAGCTTACAGTTTGCGTCTACGACGCCCTGGCTGGGGTCGTTGTCCATTCGGGTGGTTCCCATGAAGTGCCAGCCGCCCACCAGGTAAGGAGACTTGGGCTTGTCTGTATCCCATTCAGGCCAGAGCGGCCCATCTTCGGTGTAGAAGATCTTGATCTGGCCCAACCCGGCCCGGCTGACTTCTTCACTGATGATTTGCGGCATCCGCACCGCGGTGTGTCGGTCCATCTCAGTCATACGCCAGTCCAGCTTAACCCGGTTCAACCCCAGCATATCTTTGTCTCGGGTGAGGGTGAGGCGGCTGTCTGGGTTTGGCTCCTGCTCCATCATGACCAGGAAGTCCAGCACCAGCGGGCTATTCATGCCTGCTTTGAACAGCTTGTTGGTCACCTTATTTTTGACGATGTTGGTGGCCAGCGATTTGCAATCTTTAAAGAATCCTCCTACAAGCTCCCCAGGGGTGTCTGCAATCTCCATGTGCGGGAATTGACTCGTGTTTCGACCCTGCAGCCTCACCGTATAGTTAAGGAGCTGCTCTTCTTCCTGGAGTTTGCGGGAGGGACAGATTCCTGCTCGAATGCCATAGATGCCAGCCGCCTGCCAGCTATAGAGACCGGGGTAGTGCTTACCCAACCCAGGCGCAATGTAGACCGCCGAGCGGTTGAAGTGGGGGTGTTCCATGAAGAAGCGGCCCACCAGGTCATGCTGGTTCCCCAGGCCATTGCTCTGCACCTTGTTGGATGCCAGCAGCAAACGCGGAATTTCCACGCCACCCGTTGCCAGGACGAACATTTTTGCCTCTACCCAGAACGTGCTCTGGGTGGTGCAGGCTACTTTGACACGAGTGACTTCTTTGGCAACGTCGTTGGTTTCAATTTCAACCACGTTGGCATAGAGATAGGTGTCGATATTTGGGGCATTTTCCAGGTCGTTTAAGAAGGCGTCGCGCCAGTGCCGGGGGGGAATGTCGTATCGCCACATCTTAGTTTCGAGGCGATCGCCCAGGGGCAGAATCTGAAATTCGGGGTGGCCCTTCGTGCGCTTCAAAAGGCTTTGCGGTTCGTAGTCTGCTTCGCCGACCCCACACACATCCCCAGCTTTATCGTAATAGGGCAGCAATTCATCGTGGGTGAAAGGCCAGCCGCTATGTTTGACCCAGGAGCGCTTTTCGAAGTCCATCTCATCCATCGGTCTGACGGAGGAGGCCCAGCGTCCGGTGTTACCACCCAGGCCCCGGTCGGTCAGCTCACGAATTGAGAAATAGGGAAGACCTACGTTTTCGCCATCTCTCAGCGAGTCGGTTTCTTTATCGATGGGGCCGAGTCCGCCGCTTTCCAGGATGCAGACTTTATAGGACTTGCCCGCAAATTCTCGGGCCAGGGTAATACCTGCTGCCCCGCCCCCGACTACGCAAACATCACAGTTGATCTGTGTACCTTCAGGCACTTTCCTTGCATCAATAACCAAGGCTCTAGTCTCCTTAATCTTTACTCGTTTAATGCTTTTGCCTAGAAATTTACGGAAGTATCATTCCTGCGTTTGAACCCAGCTAAGTAGGCCAGCACAATTAAATTCACGTTAGAAAACCCGGGGGAGCGCCCCGGTGGGACGCGCCCCCGGGTTTTCTAACCTTCGTTTTTCAATGCAGTTCTACTTATGACTTACCCATAAACCACATGGTTATGAGTAGATAGACGGAGTTCAGGCAGAGTGAATTCCTCCTGTTACGAAAGCGATTCAACGAAATTCTATGGAATGAGTAGGGTTTGATTGATATGACTCAATGAATACGATTCAATGAGTCCTAATCTCTTCCTGAATAATACTCACATACCCAAAATTTATGACTGATGAAATCCCTGAGCTTTACAAAAGCTTCTTAACCAAACTCAAATATTAAAAGCTTAAATGAGATCTGAAATTCCGAATTTGATAGAGCCAGGGGGCGATCGCCCTCCAAAACCACCAGTAATGCTGATTTAGAACGCTTCTCAGTTGATTACGGGGGGCATGAGGGGAATGCGGGCCTGGACATGGCACCCCTGACCAGGGGCGCTGGCGATCGCAAACTCGCCCCCAAAGGCCAGCACCCGCTCCCGCATCCCCTGAATCCCGAAGCCGGTTTGATTTTGGCTAAGGTCAAATCCCTGGCCGTTGTCACGAATGCTGAGTTCCAGGTGGGGGGCTTCGGTCGAGGCAGGGGGGGTTTGCAGGACGAGGACGACGGTGGTTGCCTCAGCGTATTTACAGATATTGGTGAGGGCCTCCTGCACTACCCGGTAGACCGCCGTCATCAGGTCCGGGGCGAGGGGATGGTGCAGGAGGATCGTGCAGCTCGGCGTGATCTGGGTGGTGTGCTGAAAGTCTTGCAGCAAAAGGGCGATCGCCTCGTCCATTGACTTGTCTTGAAGAGGGTTCGTCCGCATAGCCGCTACCGACTGGCGCACTTCCTGTAGAGCCATCGACCCCAACCGCTTTGCCTCCGCAAGAAACGTGTGGGACTGAGTTGGATTAATCTCCCAGAGCTTGAGTGCGCCCTCGATCTGTAAATTTAGAGCCGTCAGGGAGTGCCCCAGGGAATCGTGAATGTCGCGGGCGATGCGATTGCGCTCCTGCTCCATAGCCAGATTTTCGGCCCGCAAGGCATAGCGCCGCAGTTGGGTATTGGCCTGGGCCAGCTTGTCCCGGCTTTCCCGCTCGGCAATCAGGGCATTCACCAGCAGCAGCACCAGCAGCAGCACCAGCCCAAACAGCAGCAGTGAATTGACCCCCAGGCCGATCACCTGTCGCCCCAGGCGCATCTCGGCCCGAGGCGGAGGCGGACCTTGGGCCGTGAACATGCGAATGCGATAAATCAGCACCGAGAGAAATAGGAGAAAGGTCAGGGCCGTGATGATTAAACGGCCCCGCATCCGAAAAATCAGGCAACTGCGAAAGACCAGCACCAGGTAGAACAGGGGAAAGAGCCGCAGCCGCTGCACTCCGGCAATGGTGGCAACCAAAACGAGGGCCACCTGGACTGCCGTATAGCCAGCTTTATAGATCGGCTTCCCTGTAGGCAGGCGTAGCCCCATCAGGCCAAACAGCACCACGCTCACCGTGACGGTCAGGGGCGATCCCTCTGGACCGAACGGTCGGGGAATGGGCAAAATCTGGCTGATCAGGGTGATTGCCAGCATGACCCACTCCAGATACAGCAGGAAGGGAAACGGATGGGTGCGGGGGGTAATGGCGCGATCGCTCATGGCTGGGTCAGTAGGGACGTCTCTGTCCTCAGCCTATCGATTCTGGGTTAACGGCGAACAGTGAGATTTTTCCTAATGATCGAATCAGCGCCCACAAAACGGGTAAGTAGGTCAGCACAATTAAATTCATGTTAGAAAACCGGGGGAGCGCCCCGGTGGGACGCTCCCCCGGTTTTCTAACCTTCGTTTTTCAATGCAGTTCTACTTATAGCCTAACGGCAATGGCCCTGGGGGCGTGGCAGAAGGTTACCTATTGAATCGGTAGATGATCGATAAATCATCGCTTCAGCCGTTGGGATCTTTTAGTATTAGTTGCATAAACTTAAACCATTTTGGGAAGTGGAGTTTCTCCACCGGGAAACTCTACTTCCCAACCCAGACGAGGTTTAGTATTGATTTCAGATAGTAGCCGAGCGATCGCCAGGAGAGCCTGAATGTCAGTTGTGCCCGCAGCCCCGGAAACCACCCGCCACACTCAAGGATACTATCGGTTTCCCGCTCTCCACGACCAGACCATTGTATTTACCGCCGAGGGGGATTTGTGGACGGTGCCCGTGACGGGGGGCCGGGCGCAGCGGCTGACCACCCACCATGGAGTTGAGTCCCACGCCGCCATTTCCCCAGACGGGACGCGGATTGCTTTCTCCGCCCAGTACGAAGGCCCCACCGAGGTCTACACCATGCCCGTCGCGGGAGGCTTGCCCACCCGCCACACCTATGAGGGCGAGGTGGCAGTGGTGGTGGGCTGGACGCCGGATGGCCAGGTGCTGTACAGCACCGCCTACTACTCCACCCTGCCCAACGCCCAGCTTGCGGTCCTGAATCCCGCTACGGGGGAGCAGTCTCTCCTGCCGCTGCACCAGGCCAGCGACGGGACATTCACCGCAGATGGCAAAACTCTGTTTTTCACGCGACTGGCCTTTCAGGGCAGCCACACCAAGCGCTACCAGGGGGGAACGGCCCAGAATATCTGGAAATTCACCCAGGGAGAACCGGAGGCGATCGCCCTCACCGCCGACTATCCCGGCACCAGCCGCAGCCCCATGTGGTGGGAGGGACGGGTCTATTTTGTGAGCGATCGCGACGGCACCCTGAACCTGTGGTCTATGACCGAGACGGGCAACGACCTGCGCCAGCACACATTCCACAAAGGTTGGGACGTGCAGTCGCCCACGCTGCACCAGGGGCGCATTGTCTACCAGCTTGGGGCCGACCTGTACCTCCATACCCTCGCCACCGAGACGGACGAGTGCCTGGACATTTACCTCGCCTCTGACTTTGACCAGACACGGGAACGCTGGGTAAATAAGCCGCTGGAGTACCTCACCTCGCTGCATTTGTCTCCCAGGGGCGATCGCCTCGTCCTCACTGCCAGGGGGCGGGTCTTTGTGGCTCCGGTGGAGCAGGGACGGTTGGTGGCGGCCACGCGGGATGATGGGGTGCGCTACCGCAGCGCCTGCTTTTTACCCGATGGCAAGTCTTTGCTGGCCCTCACCGACGAAACGGGGGAGCTGGAGTTTTGCCAGATCCCTGCCAATGGGGTCGGTCGCCCCACCCTGCTCACTGGCAACGGCACCGTTTTTCGCTATGCCCCGGTGCCCGCCCTCGACGGCAAATCCTTTGCATTCATCGACAAAGATCATCAGCTCTGGATTCACCACCTGGAGAGCGGAGAGACCCAGCGAATTGCCGTTGCCGAGGAGGTGGGCAACTTTGGCGACCTGCGCTGGTCACCCGATAGCCAGTGGCTGGCCTTCACCATGCCCGCTGCCAACCTGTTTACCCGCATCTTTATCTATAGTGTGGCGGATGGAACGATGTTTCCCCTGACGAGCGATCGCGTCGATAGCTTCAGTCCGGCGTGGAGTCCCGATGGCAAGTGGCTTTACTTCCTGTCGGATCGGGCCTTTTACTCCATTGTCGCCAGCCCCTGGGGACCCCGGCAGCCCGAACCCTACTTTGACCGCACGACTAAGATCTATCAGGTGGGGCTAAAGGCAGAGGAGCGATCGCCCTTTCTGCCCATGGATGAAATCTTCGCGGCGGCGCAGGAAGAAAAAGACGCCGAAAAATCCGACGATGCTGCCGACAGCGAAGTTGAGGTCGCTGATGAACAGGTTGACGCCGACCCAGACCAGCCCCCAGAGGCGGACTCGGAGGAGGTGAAAAAATCTCGTAAAGGCAAATCCAAAGAGCCGGTCGTGGTGCAGATTGACCTGGATAATCTGCCGCAGCGGGTGATGGAGGTGCCCATTGCGCCAGGAAATTACCGCCAGCTCTGGGTGACGGATAAGAAGCTGTTCTGGCTGGATCGGGAGGCTAGCCTGGAACCAAAAAGCAAGCTTTTATCCCTGGAAATCAAAGCGCCTCCGGTGGAAGCCAAAACCGTGATGGAGGACATCCGCTCCTTTGAGCTATCGCCGGACGGCAAGAAGCTTTTGATCTCAAAGAAAAAGAAAAACGGTCAGGGCAATGGGGCTGACCTGATGCTGTACGTCATCGACGCCACCAAGGATCCTCCCAAGGACAAGGAACTGGAAAAAAAGAAAGTGGATCTATCCCGCTGGCGGTTCTCAGTGCAGCCCCGGCTGGAATGGCGGCAGCTATTTGTGGAAGCCTGGCGGTTGGAGCGGGATTACTTCTACGATCGCAACCTCCACGGCATTGACTGGCAAGGGCTGCTGAAGAAACACCTGCCTCTAGTAGACCGGGTGACGGATCGGGATGAGCTGAACGACCTGATTGCCCATCTGGTGGGAGAACTGGCGGCTTTACATACCTTTGTGCGGGCGGGCGATCGCCGCTCAGGCCAGGACCGCATCCACCTCGCTTCCCTGGGGGCCAAGCTCAGTCCGGTGGCAGAAGGCTACCGCATCGACTACATCTACCAGACCGATCCCGATTATCTGGATCGCCTCGCGCCTCTGGCTCGACCCGGTCTCAATCTCCAGCCGGGGGACGTGATTGAGCTGATTAACGGCGTCCCGGCCCGTTCCGTGCCCCATCCGGCGGTGCTGCTGAAACACCAGGCCGATCAGCAAGTTTTGCTCCACGTTAAGTCAGCTACGACCCAGGAAACCCGCCCCATGGTGGTGCAGCCCATCAACCCCAGGGATGCCTGGGAACTGCGTTATGCCGATTGGGAGTGCCGCTGCCGCCAGCGCGTGGAGGAGTGGGGCGGAGGGCGCATCGGCTATGTCCACCTGCGGGCCATGACCGGCGACACCTACCATCAATGGGTGGAAAACTACTATCCCATCTTTAATCGGGATGGGCTGATTATCGATGTGCGCCACAATCGGGGCGGCAATACGGATAGCTGGGTGCTGGAGAAACTACTGCGCAAAGCCTGGTTTTACTGGCAGCCCCGCATCGGCAAGCCGTTTTGGAATATGCAGTGGGCCTTCCGGGGGCACATGGTGGTGCTTTGCAACGAACACACCGCTTCTGATGGGGAAGCCTTTACGGAAGGGTTCCGGCGCTTGGGCCTGGGAAAGGTAATCGGCACGCGCACCTGGGGCGGCGAAATCTGGCTCTCGCTGCAAACCTGGCTGGTGGATCGGGGCGTTGCCTCGGCGGCGGAGATTGGCGTTTATGGCCCGGAAGGGGATTGGCTAATTGAAGGTCACGGCGTCGAGCCAGACATCGTGGTGGACAACCTGCCCCACGCCACCTTTAATGGCCAGGATGCCCAGCTAGAGGCCGCTGTGAAGTACTTGCAGCAGCAGATTCAGCAGCATCCAGTGGAAATTCCGCCCACGCCCCCTTACCCCATCAAGGCGTTTCCCTATGAAAATTCGTAACGACCATTTGTACCGATCAATCGCGATAACAATTTGTAGGGGTGAAGCATTTTGAAATAACCTCTGGGTCTTTTCCCAAACGTTTTTCCGAAACGCTTAGCCCCTACCGGACGTTAAGCGAATGACTTGTCTTAGCGCTGGCTGGTGATGGCTTCGGCTTTGGCAGCGTCTGCGGTTACCTTGCTGGTTTCTAGCTGTTCGCGGGGTGCGATCGCCCCCAGCCATGAAGCAATCCAGGTATCAGCAGCAAACAATCCGCCTCCGTTCACCAGGAAAAAGAGGAACGTCGCAGCGTACAGGGTGGACAACTCCAGGTAGGGAATGCTGAGGCCAGCCACTTTGATGTGGTGGTACATGGCTACCAGCATGGTGGAACACAGGGCCAGGGCAGCAGGGCGGGTGAACAACCCCAAAATCAGCAGGGGCGCACCGATCAGCTCAGAGAAAGCGGCGACATAGCTGAAGAAAATCGGGAAGGGCAGGCCAATGACCGATACGTAAGCCTCGGCAAAGCTTTCAATGTTGGCCAGCTTATCAAGACCGTTGTGGATCATCACGGTGCCAGCCACTACCCGGAGCACTGTCCAGGCGGCTTGGGACCAGTAATTTGCGGAGAGGTTAGACCTCAATGTAGCCAGAGATACACGGAACAGGCGGGAGGTGATATTCATGGCGGGTATGGGTAAATGATGAGCGTCTACTATCTAGAACTTAACAAATCTAAATAGACTTTGTAAATCGTTACGTTAGTTTCAGATTAATTTTTCTGGCCTTACGAGGGCTAAATCCCTGAAATCCTGTTTTAAGGAGCATTTCAAGAGCCATTCTTCTTGCAGCCGCAGTAAAAGTGCCAACATTCGCCTCATCTCCTTAATCTAGATTTATGAGAGCCGCATGATTTCGTTGCAATTTGTTGTAAATCTTATTGAATGGAGCCAGGCGGCGATCGCCCCAATTCCAACCCAAATTCTAGAGATGGAGCGCTGGGGTTCATTCCCCAGGTAGACGCCCCTCAAGAAATGGATTCTTAACCTATTTGTAACGGGCATTACGGTCTCGCGCGATCCCTCAAAAATTCAAAATTCGTCGCGATGGGTCAACCCAGGGATCGCACGGATGCCTGGTATCAAAACATACTTGGAAAGTTTGCCCGCTGACGTTACACTTATTCGGCTAAACCAATGGCCCAAGACAGCTATTACGAAAAGAAATACACCAAGCCCGACCTGCGGCGATCGCTCAAGGAAGAAATCAAGCAGTCCGACAAGGGCGGCAAGCCGGGGCAGTGGTCTGCCCGCAAAAGCCAACTGCTGGTGCAGGAGTACGAGAAGCGGGGCGGCGGCTACAAGCAGGACGAAAAAGACGAGGCGGCGCGATCGCTAGAGGAATGGTCCGACCAGGATTGGCAAACCGAGGAAGGCGACGAACGCGCCCGCAAAGGCGACTACACCGAGCGCTATCTGCCCAAGGCCGTTTGGGAGCGGCTCAGTGACGAGGAGAAGCGGGAGGCCGAGCGCACCAAGGAGAAAGCGTCCAAAGAAGGCCAGCAGCATGTGGACTGGACGCCCGCCATCAAGCGAGCCATGCGGGAAGCGGGCTATTCCGATTCTGATTCTGAATCCGACAGCACCAGCAAATCTGACCTGTACGAGCGTGCCCGTGAGCTGAACGTTTCCGGTCGCAGCAAGATGGACGAGGACGAACTGCGGCAGGCGATCCAGGAGGCATCGCAGCACAGCAGCAGGCAGGAGAATCAGAAAGCCTCTAAGAAAAAAGGTAGTAAGAAAGACGGCTCGGGAGACTCATCGTCTACTAAAGGGGACGACCTAGAGCAGGAATCAAAGTCTGACCTTTATGAGCAAGCTCGTGAGCTGAATATTTCCGGTCGCAGCAAGATGGACAAGGATGAACTCATCCAAAATATCCGCGAAGAAAGGTCTGAATGACCCCGATACAGGCGTTACCCAAGGGTGCCTGTGGGGCGATCGCCCACACCCACCGTAGGGGCAAATGGCCATTTGCCCTTACCAGGTTCACCCCAAAACCCGCCAATGCCAGAATTTTTCAATCTTTGATGCAAAGGAGAAAGCCCATGAGTGATACCCCCATCCGACAAACCCCAAACCATCCCAAGTCCAAATCTGATAAGCCGGAAATGGAGCTAGACCATCCCGAAGAGGGCGTCAACGTAGAAGACCACGCCGACGATCGCACCGTCGATCCACGGGACATTGTCTACAAGCAAGGCACCCTGGAAAATCCCCAGGAGGTGATTCAGAATCCCGCCGTTGCTCCCCAAATGCTTGAGGAAGTTCAGGAACGGGAGTTCTAGCGATCGCCCCGGCTCTGGATTTGCAATCGAACAGCCAGCCAGCGAATCCAGAGCCACCCCAACCAACTACCCAAAAGGTAGTGAAGAAAGTCTCCCCAGCGAAAGGTATTGCCAAAAACTAACCGCCCCGGCACCGTAGCGCGAACGGCCTGCCAGAAGGGCGATCGCCAGAGTTGCAGCACTTCAATGAAACAGGTGGCTAAAAAGATGGCGATCGCCACTTTGATCGGCGCAACCCTGGGCAGGATCAAAGCCACCAGCGCTATCCAAAATATTTCATAGCAAACGCTGCCCGCCCAGTCCCGCACCCATCCCGGCACAGGCGCAAAAAAGCGCACCCAATACCCCAGCGGAATGAGGAAAATCAAACTCGCAGCCAGAGCTAATCGGTGTGCAAGGAGTGGTGAGGTGGGGCGATCGCGGCGGTTCATCATCTACTGATCACGGATGCTGCCATCGGGCATGATTGTTTGCAGCAGAACAGCACTTTCCAGCGAGCCTTCATCCACCTGGGCACTCTCCAGATTGGCCAGACCAAGTTTGCAGCCCGCTAGCTGAGCGCCAAGCAAGTTGGTACCCGCGAGATTGGCAAAGGCCAGGCTGGCATTGGATAAATTGGCATTGGATAAGTTGGCACCCGCCAAATCTGCTCTTGTCAATTTAAGACCACTCAGGTCAGCACCGCTTAAATCACATTGTTGACACACTTTCGTTAATTTCAACGTATCGAGATCAGACTGAACAAAGGCATGGGCTGGAGGTGCAACCGTTGTGATAGCCAAAAACAGCAAGACGGTGAACACAACGAAGCGACGAGCAAATAACTGTAAATTCATGCGAATGCTCCTAATTCATTGACAAGCGGAATATACTACCTGGCCCCGAATTTTGTCCAGTAAAGGAAAACGCATGGGATGTTTTTTTGACTCTGGAATCCCCAACCAGATCCTGCATTGAAGCAGGCTCCTCCTTACGAACAATCATCACAAACGATAAAGAATCATGTCAGATGGAGAGGGCTGCCTTGGCGGCTAATGAGGGCTGAGTTGCTTGATTGATAGGACTTTGGGCGATCGCTCCCCATCCTTCTACCCGCAAAATTAGGTGAAGAGCGATCGCTCCTCCGTTCCCCAGGTTTGCGACAATCAGAAGCAACCTCTAACCTCAGCCTTGCTATGCCGATTCTAAAACTCGCCAGAGTATTGGAATATAAAACCCCTGGCGGGGTTTCGGCTCGGTTCGACCTCATTGGGCCACTGTAGCTCAATCTATGGAGACCCACTTTATGAAATTGGCCTACTGGATGTATGCAGGCCCCGCCCACATTGGCACCCTGCGCGTCGCCAGTTCGTTTAAGAACGTCCATGCCATCATGCATGCCCCCCTGGGGGATGACTACTTCAACGTCATGCGCTCCATGCTGGAGCGGGAGCGGGACTATACCCCGGTGACCGCCAGCATTGTCGATCGCAACGTGCTGGCGCGGGGTTCCCAGGAGAAAGTCGTAGACAACATCGTCCGCAAAGACAAAGAAGAAACCCCCGATTTGATTGTCCTGACTCCCACCTGCACCTCCAGTATTTTGCAGGAGGATTTGGAGAACTTTTGCGATCGCGCCCAACTCGAAGCTAAAGGCGACGTCATGCTGGCAGACGTGAACCACTACCGGGTGAACGAACTCCAGGCGGCGGATCGCACCCTCAAGCAAATCGTCCAGTTCTATACCGAGAAAGCCCGCAAGAAAGGCGACCTGCCGGAGGGCAAAACCCCCACTCCGTCCGTCAATATTATCGGCGTCACCACCCTGGGCTTCCACAACCAGCACGACTGCAAAGAGCTGAAAAAGCTCATGGGCGAGCTGGGCATCACCGTGAATGCGGTCATCCCCGAAGGGGCCAGAGTTCACGAGCTCAAGAACCTCTCTCGCGCCTGGTTCAACCTGGTGCCCTACCGGGAAATTGGCCACATGGCGGCGGACTACCTCCAGGCCGAATTCGGCACCCCTTGCGTGGATATCACGCCCATGGGCATTGTGGAAACGGCCCGCTGCATCCGCCAGATTCAGCGGGTGCTGAACGAGCAGGGGGCAAATGTGGACTACGAGGCTTTCATTGACGAGCAAACCCGCTTTGTCTCCCAGGCCGCCTGGTTTTCCCGCTCCATCGACTGCCAGAACCTGACAGGCAAAAAGGCGGTGGTGTTTGGCGACAACACCCATGCAGCGGCCCTCACCCGGATTCTTTCCCGTGAGATGGGCATCCAGGTGGTGCTGGCGGGCACCTACTGCAAGTATGACGCCGATTGGTTCCGGGCGCAGGTGGAGGGCTACTGCGATGAGGTGCTGATCAGCGAGGATAATGGGGAGATTGGGGATGCGATCGCCCGTATCGAACCCGCCGCCATCTTTGGCACCCAGATGGAGCGCCACGTGGGCAAGCGGCTGGACATCCCCTGTGGCGTGATTGCCGCCCCCATTCATATTCAAAACTTTCCGGTGGGCTACCGTCCCTACCTGGGCTACGAGGGGGCAAACAACCTGGTGGATCTGGTCTACAACTCCTTCACCCTGGGCATGGAGGATCACCTGCTGGAAATCTTTGGCGGCCACGATACCAAGGAAGTGATCACCAAAACCATGTCTGCCGACTCTGACCTGGGCTGGACCAAGGACGGTCTGGCGGAGCTGAACAAAATCCCCGGTTTCGTGCGCGGCAAGGTGAAGCGCAACACCGAGAAGTTTGCCCGTGAGCGGGGCTTCTCGGAGATCAGCGCCGAAGTCCTCTATGCCGCCAAGGAAGCGGTGGGGGCATAGGCACCTAGGTTAGGAATAGGGCCTGGACAGGGGCTTGGCATTGCCAAGCCCGCATAGAGGAGGCGATCGCACAAATTATTCAATTCTGGTTCCTTTGCCTGGGCTGCTCGTGCGCGTCTTCACACAAAGCCAACTCCCTATGACAGCTAATGAATTCGATAGCCTTCCACGGGTAGCGCTAGTTCTCCGTCCTGACGACTCCCCGTGGCTAGAAGCCAGGGGGTTCTTTAGGTTATCGGCTTCTCCCCCAGGCTCTCGCACAAGGCTACAGCATCCTGGGTCTTAAAATCTTCCCCTAAAGCTTTCGAGACGATCCTCTCCGACGCAGCGTTGCCACTACGTTGACAAACCATCGGCTTGCCGATTGAAGATTGGTTATAGAGCGTGGTCGCCTGTTGCCAAGCCGTCATCAGGATGGTGTCCCAACCTTGACCCCAGATTTGATTAGCCAGAGTCGCATTGAAACAGGCGGTTTCGAGATCCACAAATTGCCCCAGGAATCCACTGAACAGATCCCGTTGGGCGACAATACCGCACTCACAGCGATGGACTCGTTGAGAGAGCGGTTTTTTGTGGATTCGACCACAGAGACAACGTTGAGATAGTTTGGTTTCCCTGGTGGGGAATTCAAATACGGTGGCAGACGCAGCAGTTTCAGCTATCCGTCGCAACCGTTCTACAAACATACCGGGGGCACGTCTACCCACCGACTTCCCGTACATCCGCTGGAAGGCTTTGTACGAAAGCTTTTCTAGCTTCACCACATTGCCCAAACTGAACACTTCATGGGCAAGCTGGTTCTGCAAACTTTTTCGATGCGCTGTCAGTTGACGCTCAATCTCTGCTTTGCGCTGACGGGTTTTGAGATAGGTCTTTGAATGATTCCATCGTTTTGCACCCTTCTTGACCTTTCCCTTTTTCTTGCGTCCTTTGGCATCGACAAAATCAGGCTCAAAATTATCTGGATTGTTGGCTCTGCGTTGCCGCTCCATTTTGCGCTGCAAGCGTCGAACTTCTCTATCCTTGTTTGCCAGTTCATCGCAAAACGGCTTCAATTCGGCTTGCTCATTGCCGACGATTGCAATGGTGGACGTGCCAATATCTAAACCGACAACGCCTTCCCTGATTTGATATTTAGGCTTCTGGAAAGGTTTGCCCTTATTGATGAGTTGAGCGTAAAACAGATTCTTCCCTTTGACCTTACGACGTACCAGGCGCACGTATTTGACTGGACTGTTTAGCCCGTGCAGGATGACTGGATCATTCTCATCAATCAATGGATTCAGAACCAATCCTGACCATTGGAATTGCTCATTTTTCCAGCGAATTCCGGTCGTATTAGTCTTTCCTTCCAAGCTGTCAAGCTGATTCTTGCTCTTAAATCGAACCCGTTTAGCCTTACCGAAATTGACTCGTTCTGTTGCCCCAAATGCACGGGTGGCAAGTTTCTGAGCGGTATTCGCGTCAATATGTTTGGCAATCCACCCGCCTCCACCGTTGCGAATTTCAGTAGCGTAGGAATGCAACGCATATTCGGTATAGCCCACAAATTCCCGTGCGCTCTGAAAAGCTTTGGTTCGCTCCTTTCCCTTTGGTAGAGTCTTTGCAAATTGGTACAGTTTCGATTGTTTGTAGAGATCCAACCGCTTCACTGATTCTCCCAGACAGGCATTATAGAGTTGACGACCCGCTTCTAACCGAGCCAGTAAGATTTGCTCCTCTGACGGACTGACCGCTAGAGGAATATCGGTTACGAAACTGGGTGTTTTGCTTTTTGCCACTGGAGGTAGTATAGACCTAGAAATATCATACACCTTGTAAATGTAATGCTGACAAAGAAATATTCAAGGCAGCAAGCAATCAGGCTTTCGGGTTCAACCTCTAGCCGACTTTCCTATCTCGATAGAGTTGGACTGGTTTGCCCTGAAAAGATCGGAGAAGGAGAGGGCAGTAAGCCAGCCGTTCTTTACACAGAGAAGCAAATTGAGGAGATTAAACTTATAGATAATGCTTCCAAATATCTGCACCTTGACGCGATTCGACTTGCAATCAAGAAAAAGTGTTTGCCTCAAGTCGTGGAAACCCTCACAAATCTACTGGTCTAACCGAGAGATTATTGGCAGGCTCAAGCCCATCGAGGGCATCGCCTGCCTTGAGGGATAGGCTTTCCTCCCCGTGTCTGAAGCCAGGGGCTTCCAGCCTACCCCTCAAACTCCCCATTTTTGGTGAAAGACCTGATCCCTGGCTATGTAGAGCGGGCCTGGTTACAGGGATCAAGTATTGCTTTGAGGGAGTTCGAGCAGTATTTGCAGCAACTAAGTAGAACTGCATTGAAAAACGAAGGTTAGAAACTGGTTGATTGACAAAAGATCCGATGTGGGTTGGCGTTGAGCAACGCGTTCGCATAGCGTCTCCGAAGGAGTTAACCCAACACCAGTAAGGGTTGCAATGGGTTACGCTGGCGCTAATCCATCCTACGGCAGAATGAGAGTTGCAAAAGTTTTGTCAGTCAACCAGGTGGAGTATCAACTTAAGGCGGGAAAGTGGGGCGCGCCCCACTTTCCCGCTAATCTTGTCCCGCTTTAAGCGGGAACCCAACCAGGTGTACGCCTTATTCCAACGAGAAGACCGATAGAAAGAGCACGCCCAAAATTCCCCCAAACCCAACGTAGTACAGCGTCGGCCAGAGCACTCGGCGAATCACCAGACCTTCACGGCCAATCAAGCCCACCGTGGCTTCCGCCGCCACCACGTTAGAAACACAAATGATATTGCCCGCCGATGCCCCCACACACTGCAGCCCCAGCACGATCGCCGTCGATGCGCCAATTTGAAGGGCGACCCCAAACTGAAACAGCGCAAACATCAGATTGCTAACGGTGACGCTTCCAGCCACAAACGAACCGATCGCCCCTACCAGCGGCGCAAAGAAAGGCCAGGTCTGCCCCGCTAGGCTTGAAATTCCATCCGCCAGGGTCAGGGGCATACTGGCCAGCCCAGCGGCATTCACTCCAGAGTTAATAAAGACCCTGGCTAACAGCACCGCCGCCCCCAACGCCAGAGCGGTCTTTTGTAGTAAAGGAACGGCATTGGCGATCGCCTCACCCAGATCCGATGGCTTCATGCGATGGAGAAAGAAAGTAATGCCCACGACCACCACAAGGATGGTCGGCGGCAGATAGAGGGGCTGCGTGGTGACGGTTACATCGGTGCCAAAGACATTGGGCCAGGTCAGCTCAACGGACTGTAGCCAGCCGCGAATGGGCAAAAACTCCAGTCGTGACAGCATCAACAACAGGCCCAGCAGCACATAGGGGAGCCACGCCAGCCGGGGGGATAGTTGACTCGCCTCAGCGGTGTGGGGGGCTTGCTCCGATCCTGACCAGGATTCGGGCCATTGCTCCGAGGCAGGAAAGTCCCACGGCTCGCGGGGTATGAGAAAGCCACGACGCGCAGCGGGTACCACGATCGCCAAACCCATTAATCCACCCATTAGCGTCGGAAACTCCGGCCCCAGCAGCAAGGCCGTCAGGGTGTAAGGCACCGTTAACGCCAGACCGGCAAACAGGGCAAATTTCCAGATAGCAAGTCCGGCTTTGAGGGAACGATTTGCGCCAAACCCGGCGGTCAGGGTCATCACCAAAACCAGCGGTAAGAAAGTCCCGATAATGCCGTGAAAGATACCCGCCCAGCGGCTTACGGTGGTCAGGTACTCCGCCTGGGTCAATCCCTGCTCTGTGAGGTATTGCTGAACGCTGGGAACCCCGGCCAGCCCTGTATCTAACCCAATCAGGATGGGAGTGCCCACGGCTCCAAAGGTGGAAGGCGTACTTTGAATGATCAGGGCGGCAATGACAGCGGCCATTGCTGGAAAGCCAATGGCGACCAGGAGCGGCACGGTAATCACCGCTGGGGTGCCGAAACCCGAGGCTCCCTCGATAAAGCTGCCAAACAGCCAGGCAATGATGATTACCTGCACCCGGCGATCGCGGGAAATTCCCAGCAAGCTCTGACGAATGGTGGCGATCGCCCCTGACTCTTCCAGGGTATTCAACAGCAAAATGGCTCCAAAGACGATGTAGAGGATTTCTGCGGCGGCCACCAGGCCCTGAACGCTAGCGGCGGCCACTTCTATCCAGGGAACCTGCCAGATCAGCAGCGCGATCGCGACCGTCACCAAATAGGCAGCGGGCATGGCTTGCCCAGCGGGAAGTCTCACTACCACGAGGAGCAGGAAAACAGTTGCGATTGGAATCAGGGCAACCAGGGAATAGAGTAATGAATCCACCACAGCTTTTAAGAGCGCCACAAATCCATTTCAGTATCGCGTGGTGTTTGGATTTAGCCAAGTGCTGGGCAGCTCCAATCTTGAACAATCAGCTCCTCTTAAAACTATGATAGGGGTGGTTTTAACAGTATGAGCGATCGCCCCTACCGTTACCCAATGCTCCAGTTCTGCTTTAAGGGTATGCCTGAATATGAAGAACCCCCAGGGATCGCGCCATGGCGAGAAATTGTTTTCTTCCCTCGCTGAGGAAAAGTTGAAGCGCTCAAACCCCAAGGAAATCGCCTTCAATCTTTTGGGAGCTTTGGTAATGCTTATTCTACTCAATGTCCTGGCAAATGGATTTCTCGACTATTTGATTTCGCGTCAAGGATATTTTCTGGCCAGCTATAAGTGGAATTTGTTGACCGACCTGAAGCAACCAGCCGACTGGCTGGTCCTGGGGGATTCCAGCTGTAATCAGGGGGTGGTTCCAGAAATTTTGAGCCAGGAGTTGGGCGGGACAGCGCTCAACCTGTGCATATTTG